>DASXRB010000904.1:0-3843 GCA_036506875.1 Kribbellaceae bacterium
CCGCGACGGCCGTTGGTCCCGCCGCCCGGCCGGAGTTACTCGCCGGTTAACATGTCGCCGGCAGGGGTATGCGTGGTCCTGCAAGACACCGACGGCCCGCGAGGGAGAGATCGCCGATGCCGCACCGCCACGTACGCCGGGCCGTCCCGCTGGTCGTCGCCGCGCTGGCGGCCATGCTCGCCCCCCTCACCGGAGGCGCGCGGCCGGGTCCGCCGGCGGCGTACGCCGCGAGCACGGAAGCCGAGGCGCAGGTCGACGTCGACGGTTTCGCGTTCCCGGGCAACGACGTCGGCAAGCCCGTGCGCGGGTTCCTGCAGAGCCACAACCACCACTGGTCGTACCTCGGCTTCGGCCAGGGGCCGTTCTGCGGCAAGACGTTCGATCCCGACGGCGTCACCGCCGCGATGGTGGACTGCCCGGAGCACAGCCCGTTCGGCATCCCGGCCTGGTTCGAGCAGCTCGCCTCCGGGCAGCCGCCGCTGACCCCGCACGACACGACGGGCTGGCCGACGTTCAGGGACTGGCCGAGCGCGAGCTCGCCGACCCACAACCAGACCTACTACAAGGGGATGGAGCGCGCGTGGCGCGCCGGCGTCCGGATGTACGTCGACCACCTGGTCACCAACCGCGGGCTGTGCATGATCTACACCACCACCCGGACCGGCTGCGACGAGATGTCCGCGATCCGCACCGAGGCCAGGGCCGCGCACGCCTTCGAGGCGTACGTCGACCAGCAGTACGGCGGGCCGGGGCGCGGCTGGTACCGGATCGTCGGCAGCCCGGCCGAGGCCCGGCAGGTGATCGCCGACGGCAAGCTGGCCGTCGTACTCGGGATCGAGACCAGCGAGCCGTTCGGCTGCAGCCGGTCGCTGGGCGTCCCGCAGTGCACCGAGGCGGACATCGACCGCGGCCTGGACGAGGTCTACGGCCTCGGGGTGCGCAGCATGTTCCTGTGCCACAAGTACGACAACGCGCTGTGCGGGGTGCGGTTCGACTCCGGCACGAACGGCGTGGTCGTGAACCTGGGCAACTTCGTCACCACCGGCCAGTTCTGGCAGGCCGAGACCTGCACCGGACCGCGGCACGACAACACGATCACGCCGGAGGTCCCGGTCACCCTGGCCGCGCTGCTCGCCAACAGCCCCGCGGTCACCGACCCGATCACCCTGCCCCTCTACCCGCCCGCGCCGCACTGCAACAAGCTCGGCCTCACCGCGCTCGGCGAGTACACGCTCGAGGCGATGATGCGGCGGGGCATGATCGTCGACCTCGACCACATGAGCGTCAAGGCCGCGGACCAGACCCTGAGCGTGCTCGAGGCGAACGACTACTCCGGCGTGATCTCCGAGCACGACTGGATGGACCAGGGGTACTACCCGCGGGTGCAGCGCCTGGGCGGCATGGTCACGCCCATCGCCGAGGCCCAGGGCCACCAGCTCGACGTGTGGCGCAAGGCCCGGGCCACCGCCGACCCGCGCTACCTGTTCGGGTTCGGCTTCGCGCTGGACCAGAACGGCCTGCACTTCGGCCTGCCCAGGCCGGGTGAGAGCCCGGTCGTGACCTACCCGTTCACGTCGTACGACGGGAAGGCGACGCTCGGCCGCCAGGTCTGGGGCCAGCGGGTGTGGGACTTCAACGCCGACGGCCTGGCGCAGGAGGGCCTGACCCCGGACTGGCTGGAGTCGGTGCGCGTGCAGGCCGCCGCGGACTCCCGGCAGTTCGTGACAGACATGACCAACGGGGCCGAAGCCTATCTTGAGATGTGGGAGCGCACGGGCGCATGACGACGGAGGCGGACATGGACACGCAGGGACCCGACACCGCGATCGCCGAGCTCGCGGCGAGCAAGGACCGCTGGGCCGCGCTCCCCGTCGAGGAGCGCATCGCGTACCTGCGCACGGTGCACGCTGGTGTCGCCGCGGTCGCCGACGAGTGGGTGACGGCGGCGTGCTCGGCGAAGGGCATCCCCGCCGGGTCGCCGCTGGCCGGTGAGGAGTGGATCTCCGGCCCGTACGCCGTGCTCGGCTGGCTCGCCGCGATCACCGAGACCCTGCAGGCCGTTGCCGAGGGCAAGGACCCGCTGGCGGGGCTGCCCGCCCGGCAGCGCGCCGACGGGCAGACCGTGGTCAGGGTCATGCCGTACGACGCGACGGAGCGGTTGCTGCTGCACGGGTTCAGCGTCGAGGTGTGGATGGAGCCGGGCGTCACGCCGGCGAACCTCCGCGAGCACGCCGCCGCGCCGTACCGCCGGCCGGTGCCCGGGTCGGGCAAGGTCGCGCTCGTGCTCGGCGCGGGCAACATCAGCTCGATCGCACCGCTCGACGTGCTCTACAAGCTGTACGCCGACGGCGAGGTCGTCATCCTCAAGATGAACCCGGTCAACGACTACCTCGGCCCGATCCTGGAGCGCGCGTTCGCCGCACTCGTCGACGCCGGCTACGTGCGGTTCGCGTACGGCGGCGGCGACGTCGGGGCCTACCTGTGCCGGCACAAGGGTGTCGGCACCGTCCACATCACCGGCAGCGAGCGGACCCACGACGCGATCGTGTACGGCGCCGGCCCGGACGGCGCGGCCCGCAAGGCACGCGACGAGCGGGTGCTGGACAAGCCGGTGACCTCCGAGCTCGGCGGCGTCGGCGGCACCATCGTCGTACCGGGGGACTGGTCGGAGGCCGACTTCGCCTTCCAGGCCGAGCACATCGCCACCCAGAAGCTGCACAACAGCGGTTTCAACTGCGTCGCGTCCCAAGTGCTCGTGCTGCCGGAGGCGTGGGACGGCACGCCGACGTTGCTGGACGCCGTACGGAAGGTGCTGGCCGAGGCGCCGGCGCGGCCGGCGTACTACCCGGGTGCCGACGACCGGCGGTCGGCGGCGGCGGCCGGGTACGACGGCGCGGAGACGATCGGCGGCCGCACGCTGATCTGCGGTGTCGACTCCTCGCAGCCGAAGGAGTACGCGTTCACCGAGGAGTTCTTCGCGCCCGCGCTGGCGGTCACCACGCTGCCCGGCGACGGCGCGGCGGAGTTCCTCCGCAACGCGGTCCGGTTCGCCAACGAGAGCCTGCACGGCACGCTCGGCGTGAACATCATCGTCGACCCGCGCACCGCACGCCGGCTCGGCGGCACCCTCGAGGAGGCCGTCGCCGGCCTGCGCTACGGCACCGTCGCGGTCAACGTGTGGACGGCGCTGGGGTACCTGAACCCCCGCGCGGTGTGGGGCGCGTTCCCGGGGCACACGTACGACGACGTGCAGAGCGGGATCGGCGTCGTGCACAACGCGCTGCTGCTCGACAAGGCGCAGAAGACCGTCGCCCGCGGCCCGTTCCGGCCGTCGCCGCGGTCGCTGCTGCGCGGCGAGTTCGCGCTGTCGCCGAAGCCGCCGTGGTTCGTCACCAACCGCACCGCGGACACCACAGGCCGGCGGCTGACGGATCTCGCCAAGGACGGCAAGGCCAGGCACCTGCCCGGAATCTTCGCCTCGGCGCTGCGGGGATGACGCAGGGTATGGGTCGCCCCGCCATCCGGTCGCTGTCGGTGATCTAGGGTCGCGAGGTCTTGACGAGTAGCGGTCCGACATCAGATTGTGTCCGGCGGAGGCCCCCAACGTCACGACCGGTTCCCCGTGGGAACCCGACGCCGGGGGCCTTCACCATGGGGCCGACGCCTTCCGGAACCCGGTGCGTACTGAAATTCCAGGGTGCGACTCTTCGTGGTCAAAATGCTACGGATCGCTATATTCTCGAACGGAGGAGCCGGGGGTGGCGCGCCTGGGCCGGTTCCCGGTGGCCTCCACGGGGTGAGGAGAAGTCATGGCGATCGACGTCGTACGACGAATTGCCAGTC
>DASXRB010000905.1:0-3303 GCA_036506875.1 Kribbellaceae bacterium
ACCTCCGACGACCCGACCCGCTACCGGATCGCCAGCGAGGTCGAGGCCTGGCAGGCCAAGGACCCGATCGCGCGGGTGCGGGCATTCCTCGAAAAGCAGCAGCTCGCCGACGCCGACTTCTTCGCCTCGGTCGACGAGGAGGCCAAGCGCGAGGCGGTCCACCTGCGCGAGCGCGTGCTGGCCATGCCGGATCCGGAGCCGAGCAAGATCTTCGACCACGTGTACGTCGAGAAGACCCCGCAGCTGGCGGAGCAGCAGGCACAGTTCGCCGCCTACGCCGCGTCCTTCGAGGGGAGCCACTGATGACCAAGATCAGCCTCGGCAAGGGCATCAACCTGGGCCTGCGCCGCGCGATGGAGAACGACCCGAAGGTCCTCGTCATGGGTGAGGACATCGGCAAGCTCGGCGGCGTCTTCCGGGTCACCGAGGGCCTGCAGAAGGACTTCGGCGAGGACCGGGTGGTCGACACGCCGCTGGCCGAGTCCGGCATCGTCGGCACCGCGGTCGGCCTGGCGCTGCGCGGCTACCGCCCGGTCTGCGAGATCCAGTTCGACGGGTTCGTGTTCCCGGCGTACGACCAGATCATCAACCAGGTCGCCAAGATGCACTACCGGTCGATGGGCAAGCTGAAGATGCCCGTCGTGATCCGGATCCCGTTCGGCGGCGGCATCGGCGCGGTCGAGCACCACTCGGAGTCGCCGGAGTCGCTGTTCGCGCACATCGCCGGCCTCAAGGTGGTCTCTTGCGGCGACCCGGTCGACGCGTACTGGATGATCCAGCAGGCGATCGCCTCCGATGACCCGGTGGTGTTCTTCGAGCCGAAGCGCCGCTACCACGAGAAGGCCGAGCTCGACGAGACCGCGACCGAGGCGCCGCTGCCGCTGCACCAGGCCGCCGTACGACGTGAGGGCACCGACGCGACGCTGTTCTGCTACGGCCCGATGGTCAAGACCTGCCTGCAGGCCGCGGAGGCCGCGGTCGAGGACGGCCGCAACCTCGAGGTCGTCGACCTGCGCTCGATCTCCCCGCTGGACCTGGCGACGATCTTCGCCTCGGTGAAGAAGACCGGCCGGGCGGTCGTGGTGCACGAGGCGCCGCTGTCGCTCGGCCCGGCCGCCGAGGTGGCCGCGCGGGTGAGCGAGGAGTGCTTCTACTCGCTGGAGGCGCCGGTGCTGCGGGTCGCGGGCTTCGACACGCCGTACCCGCCGTCGCGGGTCGAGGAGGACTACCTCCCGGACCTCGACCGGGTGCTGGACGCCGTCGACAAGGTGATGGAGTACTGATGAGCCCCGAAAATGTGCACCGTCGGGAGTTCCGCCTGCCGGACGTCGGTGAAGGCCTGGTCGAGGCCGAGATCGTGTCCTGGAAGGTCAAGCCCGGCGACACGGTGAAGCTGAACGACACCATCGTCGAGATCGAGACCGCCAAGTCGCTCGTCGAGCTGCCGGTGCCGTTCGCGGGCGTGGTCGCCGAGCTGTTGGTGCCCGAGGGTGAGACCGTTCCGGTCGGTACGCCCATCATTTCTGTTGAAACCAGCATCTCGGCGAACACCGGTGGCGGCGCCGAGCCGACCGGTACGCCGAAGGAGGACCTGGCTCCCCCGGTGCAGGCGCCGGGTGACGAGGAGTGGGTCGAGCCAGGGCTGATCGGCGGACCGGCGCCGGGCGGCCGCACCGCGGTGCTGGTCGGCTACGGGCCGAAGACCACCGAGGCCAAGCGCCGGCCGCGCAAGGGCGCCGCTCCGGCCGCGCCCGAGTCGGCAGCCGCGCCGGCCGCACCCGCGCAGCAGCCGGCGGCGACGCCGGCGCCGGCTCCGGTCGCCGTGGTGCCGGCCCCGGAGGCCACGGTCTCCGCGGTGTCGACCGGCTACCCGTCGGCGAAGGTGCTGGCGAAGCCGCCGGTGCGCAAGCTCGCCAAGGACCTCGGCGTCGACCTCGGTGCGGTGACCCCGACCGGCCCGGGTGGCGTCATCACCCGAGCCGACGTCGAGTCGCACGCCGCCGGCGCTGAGGCCGCTGCCCCGGCCGCCGCCGCCCCGCTGTACGCCGTCCCGTCGTACGCGCCGGTACCCGGACAGACCGAGACCCGGATCCCGATCAAGGGCGTCCGCAAGGTCACCGCGCAGGCGATGGTGAGCAGCGCGTTCACCGCCCCGCACGTGACCGAGTGGATCACCGTCGACGTGACCGCGACGATGGACCTGGTCAAGCGGCTGAAGAACGACCGGGCCTTCGAGGGCGTCAAGGTGTCGCCGCTGCTGATCGTGGCGAAGGCCTGCCTGCTGGCGGCCCGTCGTACCCCGGAGCTCAACGCGTCCTGGGACGAGGCGGCGCAGGAGATCGTGCTCAAGCACTCGGTGAACCTCGGCATCGCCGCGGCCACCCCGCGCGGGCTGATCGTGCCGAACATCAAGAACGCCGACGCGATGACGCTGCCGGACCTGGCCCGCGCGATCAACGACCTCACCGCGGTCGCCCGCGAGGGCAAGACCCAGCCGGCCGACCAGGCCGGTGGCACGTTCACGATCACCAACGTGGGCGTGTTCGGGGTCGACGCCGGTACGCCGATCCTCAACCCCGGCGAGTCCGGCATCCTCTGCTTCGGCGCCGTGCGCAAGCAGCCGTGGGTCGTCGACGACGAGATCGTGGTCCGCCAGATCACCACGCTGGCGCTGTCGTTCGACCACCGCCTGGTCGACGGCGAGCAGGGTTCCCGGTTCCTGGCCGACGTGGCCGGCATCCTCGAGGACCCGGCCCGCGCGCTGATGTTCTGACCCGACGTACGACATCACTGGGCCCGGGCGGCACTGTCGCCCGGGCCTTCGTCGTACGCCCTCAGCGGCCGCAGCCGGAGACATCTGGAAAGAGTTCCCCGAGTTGCACATCGCTGTCGATGTACTACGTCGCTGGCGATGTGCGGGTCGCGGCGGGGTGGCGCGCTGCTAGCGGCGTACTGGCGGATCGATCGCACACAAACGGACACGTATTGACGCATTCGATCACGTATTCCTACGGTCCCAGGGAGTTGCACGTCAACCGCCGTCGACTGCTGGAGCATTCACCTGCAGCTGACCACCCGGAACTCGTGGCTCCGGCGCCGAACAGGGCAGTAGGTGTCCGCGATCGCCGCTAGCGTCGGGGTCATGGGTGAGCTCAGCTGGGCAGCGGTCCGCGCGCGGCGGATGACCAGGCAGGGGCTGGGCACCGAGCGGTACGACGGCGGCCCGGCGGACGTCGTACGGGCGATGTGCGGTGCGCACGCCCAGGTGATGCCGGCCGCCGAGCTGTCGGTCGGGCTGCGGCT
>DASXRB010000906.1:0-3798 GCA_036506875.1 Kribbellaceae bacterium
CTCCAACGCCACCCGCGGCGAGGCGGTGATCCCGAACAGTTTCGTTCCCTCGGCGGTCCGGAACACCAGGCTGTGGCCGTCGACCACGAAATTGATCGGGAAGATCTCCGGCTCGCCGGCGATGACCACGGCCAGGCGACCGACGTCGGCTGTTTCCAGCCGACGCCAGCACTCGTCCTCGGTCAGGGAGGTGACACCACTGTCAGGGCTGGTCTCCATGGAGCGAGCATGGCACGGTTAGGCCGGTCGATGAGCGGCTTCTCGCGAGCTCTGGAGCCCGTTATGACATCGCGCCTTCGGTGGCTCGGCTGAGTGCGTCGACCTCCGCCGCATCCAGCGCGAAGGTGAGCGCCCCCGCATTCTCGACGGCCTGGCTGGCGTTCTTGGCGCCGGGGATGGGCAAGACGCCGTCGTGCTGGATCAGCCACCGCAGGGCGACCTGGCTGGGACTCTTGTCGTGGCGCTTCCCGGTCTCGCGCAGCAAGTCCACCACCCGCGTCAGCGTCGGGAGGTTCTTGCCGCGGAATGTGCCCGTGTAGCGCCGCCACCCGGCCGGTCGGGTGGATGCCGAGTACTTGCCGGTGAGCGCACCCGATGCCAGCGGCATGTAGGCAATCAGGCTGACGCCCAGCTCGCGGCACGCGTCGAGCACGCCGTCGGTCTCGGGATTGCGGTGCAGCAGCGAGTACTGCACCTGGTTGGAGGCGAGCGGGACGCCCCGCCGAGACAGCTCGGCGTGGGCGACGCGCAGCTGCTCGGCGTCGTAGTTGCTCACCCCCACGGCGCGGATCTTGCCCGCCTCGACGGCGTCCGCCATGAGGTTCATCAGCGTCGGGATGCGCATCCACCGGAACGGGAAGTGGATCTGATACAGATCGATCCTCGTCCGCTGCAGCCGGGCCAGGCTGTCCTCCAGCTGCGCCGGCAGACTGCTCGCGCGGGAGAAGAAGCTGAACGGGAACTTCGTCGCCACCACGACGTCCTTGCCCGCGCTCAGCTCACCGACCCGGCGCTCCGAGGCCCCCTTGCCGTACATCGCGGCGGTGTCCACGAAGTTCACCCCGGCCGCCAGGCTCACCTCCAGCGCCGCCCGCTGCTCCTCGACGCTGCTGGTCGGCCCGTAGGCGTTGCGAGCAGGGTTCCACCGCGGTGCGGCCGACATGTCACCCCAGACCATCGCGCCGACACCCAGCCGCGACACACGAAGGTCCGTGCGTCCGAGCGCCATCGAAGCCGCGTCCTGGCTGCCTGGCTCGGCCATCCGGCCACCTCAACTCATGAGCAGGGCCGCATTCACAGCAACCTCGCTTGCCATCAATCGTGACATCAGGACTTGACCGCGTGTAGCCGCTCCACGGTGCCGGCCTTGAGCCGCTCGGTCTCCACGATCTGGAACCCGGCAGCCGCCACCAACGGGAGCTGGCGGCGGGTGAAGTGCTCGCCCGCGATGCGGATGGTGATGCGTTCGAGCAACCATTGGGCGGCGTAGATGGGCGGCCAGCTGCTGCCGATGTGGTCGAGCAGCAGCAGCCTGCCTCCGGGGACGAGGACGCGCCGCATCTCGCTGAGCGCGGCTGCCGGATCCGGGATCGTGCACAGCGACAGCGCGCACACCACGGTGTCGAACGAGGCGTCGGCGAACGGCAGGTGTTCCGCGTCGCCTTCACGCAGGTCCACTGTCCGGCCGAGGTCGGCGGCACACTGCTTCGCGATCGCGAGCATCGCCGGGCTCAGCTCGATCCCGGTGATCGTGCCGTCGGCCGGGTAGTGCGGCAGGTTGCGGCCGGTGCCGATGGCGACTTCGAGGATGCGGCCGCGGGCGCGGGCGCCGAGCCACTCGCGGCCGCCTGCGAACTGGATCCTCTCGAAGAAGGCGATCTGCTTGTCGTAGCTGGGCGCGGCCTTGTCCCACACCCGGCGCTGCTTGGCAATCGGGGTTTCACACGTCTTCGCCGTCGCGGTGCCACTCATCGCGCTGGTCCTTTCTGACGTTCGGGGCTGGGCAGGGAGCAGTCCACATCGGAGGACACCGCCGCGGTGATCACGCCCATCACCGCATGCCGCACCCGGGTCGCGGCCCGGACGGGATCGGGCTGCCCTGCGTCGAGCCAGGCGATCACCGCCTCGATCGCGACAACCGGGGCGAGCTGAGCCGCCCACCGCGCCAGCGCCTCGTCCGGGACGAACGCCGAGATCTGCAGGGACGCGGCAGCGGTGATGTCCGCGCGGAACTTCTCGATGCGCTCTTTGAACTCCGGCTCACGCAGGGCGTGCTGAAACAGCAGCCGGAACCCGGCCGGGGACTCGACCGCCGCGGCCAGCAGGCCATCGATGCTGGCCTCGGTGAACCCGCCCACCGGCTCGGCGACGTTGGCGTCCAGGCGAGCACACATCCGGTCCAGGACGGCTTGGTAGAGGTCGGTCTTGGAGTCGAAGTGCCGGTAGAGGATGACGCGGGTGATGCCCGCTTCCGCGGCGACGTCATCCAGGCTGGTCGCGGCGAATCCGGACCTCGCGAAGGCTTCGGTCGCCGCGGTGAGGATCTGCTCGCGGCGCTGCGCGCGAGGCAGGCGGCGTACCGGCTCGGGCTTGTCCTCGGCCATGCGGACCCTTCTTCGTCTTGTTGACTCCAGAGTGTACTTGCGAATATGTTTACTTGCAAATACACAACCTGGGAGGGGTCGATGGACGACCCGATCATCACCGTGGACGCCGTCACCAAGCAGTTCCGCGCTTGGCACCCGCGCCCTCGACGGGCTGACCCTCACCATTTCGCGAGGCATCATCTACGGCCTGCTCGGTCCCAACGGCGCGGGCAAGACCACCCTGATCCGCATCCTGACCACCCTGCTGCGTCCCGACACCGGCACCGTCCGCGTCGCCGGGCACGATGTCGTACGCGATCCGGCGGCGGTGCGCGAACGGATCGGCCTTGCCGGGCAGTTCGCCGCCGTCGACGACCACCTCACAGGCCGCGAGAACGTCACCATGATCGGCCGCCTCTACGGCCTGTCCCGCCGCGAGGCCGTCGCCCGCGCCGCACGGATCGTCGACCACATCCACCTCGCCGACGCCGCCGACCGGCAGCTCAAGACCTACTCCGGCGGCATGCGCCGACGCATCGACCTGGCCGCGAGCCTGATCGGCCGGCCCCAGGTGCTGTTCCTCGACGAGCCCACCGGCGGCGGCGACCCAGCCAGCCGCCAAGACCTCTGGCAGCTCGTGCGCGGCCTGGCCGCCGAAGGCACCACCGTGCTGCTCACCACCCAATACCTGGACGAGGCCGACCATCTCGCCGACCGCATCGCGGTCATCGACCACGGGCACCTGCTCGCCGAAGGCACGACTGCCGAACTCAAAGACCGCATCGGCGGCGCCGTCGTCGAGATCGAAGTACCCGCGGTCCTGAACGACCCGGCGCAGACGACCCTCGCATCGCTGGGCGCGCGGCACGACCAGGTCCGCGACCGGATCGTGCTGCCCGCACCGGACGGCCGGCTCACACTGGGGCGGGCACTGCGTCTGCTCGACCAGGCAGGACCTGCTCGCGAGCCGCGAGAGCGGCCTGGATGGGCCCTGCGGGTGCAGGCGCGCGCCGACGGAGGACAGCAGGACGATCTTCGGCACCGCCGCGTCTCGTGCGGCGTCGATCGTCTTCACAGCAACCCCTGGCAGCGAGGCGGCGGACAAACTACGACTGCTGAGCGTCCTCGGCACCGAGAACATGACCGCGCCACGAGTGCCCGGAGCCCTATAGACCACTCCGAACGATCTGCGCAGCTACCTCGCGTGGTGTGA
>DASXRB010000907.1:0-2478 GCA_036506875.1 Kribbellaceae bacterium
CCGCGCCGTACGGCGGGAACTCACACGCCGCGGGCCACGTTGAGCGGGTGTAACGCCCAGGTCTCAGGGTTGTACCAGGGTTGACCCGACGTGTGGAGAGGACGGTGAACACGGCACCATGGTGGTCACGCTCGTAGCCCCGCAGAGTGCGGGGCGCTGGACGGGAGCACCGGGAGGCGCCGTGGTGGACACACCGCAGTTCGCCTCTGCCGCCGTGCCCGAGACCGAGACCCTGCCGTCGTGGGACGAGATCGTGCGGGCGCACTCGGCGCGCGTCTACCGCCTCGCCTACCGGCTGACCGGCAACCAGCATGACGCGGAGGACCTCACGCAGGAGGTCTTCGTGCGGGTGTTCCGCTCGCTGGCGTCGTACACCCCGGGGACCTTCGAGGGCTGGCTGTACCGGATCACCACGAACCTGTTCCTGGACGGCGCGCGCCGCAAGCAGCGGATCCGGTTCGACGGGCTGCCCGAGGACGCGCACGACCGGCTGCCGTCCCGCGGCCACGGGCCCGCCGAGCAGGTCGACAACGACGAGTTCGACCATGACGTGCAGGTCGCGCTCGCCGCGCTGCCGGAGGACTTCCGCGCGGCGGTGGTGCTGTGCGACATCGAGGGCATGACGTACGACGAGATCGCCGACGTGCTCGGCGTCAAGCTCGGCACCGTGCGCAGCCGGATCCACCGTGGCCGGAGCATGCTGCGCAGGCAGTTGAAGCACCGCGCGCCGCGCGACGGGTTCACCCGGGTGAGCGGTCCTGCCGACGACGCGGGTGAGGCGCGATGACGACGCATCCGCTGGACAAGCTGGCGGCCGCCGTCGACGGCGAGCTGGACCACGATGCGCGCGACAAGGTGCTGAGCCACCTGGTCGGGTGCGCGGCATGCCGGGCCGAGGTCGAGGACCAGCGGTGGCTGAAGGCAGAGCTCGGGCGGGTCGACGTCCCCGTGCCGTCGACGGACCTGATGCAGCGGCTGCTCGCCGTGCCGGAGTTCTCGACCGAGCCGCGCGAGGAGGTGCGGCCGGTGCCGGCGGTGACGCTGCGGCCGGCGCGGTCGGTGTTCCCGGCGGCGCAGCGGCCGGCGGCGCGGCCCGCGACGGGCAGCAGGCCCGCGGCGGCGGCGCGTCCGGCGGGGCACGGCGGCACGCGGACGCGTGGCGTGATGATGACGGCCGCCGGGTCGGCCGCCGCGGTGGTGACGCTGCTCGGGACCGCGTTCGCGGTCGGCGAGCCGCGGCAGCAGCCGCCGTTGCTGCAGCCGCCGGTGAACAGCTTCTCGGTCGACCACGCCACCTCCACCGGGGGCTACCCGTTCGGTGACCCGGCGATGGTCGGCAACGCGGCGTACTCCGGCGCGGCGTACTCCGGTACGCCGGTGGCCGGGTCGTTCCAGCCGGTGGCGTTCCCGGGGCGCTGATGCCCGCCCTCTCGAGGGTCGCCGTACTGCTCGGCACCGCCCTTCTCTACGCGACCTGCCCGGTGCTGCCGGCCGCGGCCGGCAGCCGCGCCGACGACGATGCGAGCGCGGTGCGCTGGCTCGAGCGCGCCGCCGCGGCACCGGACCGGGTCTCGTACCGCGGCACCCAGTTCGTCACTTCGTGGGGGCCGCAGGGCGCGAGCTCGGCGTGGCTGGACATCGTGCACACCGCCCAGCAGGGCTCGGAGATCAGCGTGCTCGGCGCGGGCGCGACCAACGGCGTGAAGGCGTTCGTCCAGCACCACTCCGCGACCGGCGCGCCGACCGTCGACGGCGGCCCGCTGTCACTGCTGACCGCCACCTACCAGCTGGTCGACGCCGGCTCGGGTGTCGCGGCCGGGCGGCGGGCGGCCGTGGTCGAGGCTTGGCGGCCGGACCGGACGCTCGCCGCGCGGTTCTGGATCGACCGCGCGACGGGCCTGCTGCTGCAGCGGCACGTGTTCACCGTCGACGGCCACGCGCTGGTCCGTGCCACCGTCTTCACCGACCTGCGGATCGAGACGAACGGCTTCATCGGCCACCTGCCGCCGATGCTGCCCTCGAACGCCGGCGAGCCCGTCGCCCCGTCGGAGCGCCCCGCGCTGCGCGACGAGGGCTGGAACTGCTCCGACGTGCTCACCGACTCGCTCCAGCTGTACGACGTGCGCCGGGACGCCGGCGCACTGCGGTTCTCGTACTCCGACGGGCTGTTCAACCTGTCCGTGTTCGAGCAGCGCGGCGAGCTCGACCCGGCGGCGCTGACCGGGTACTCCGGCGTCACGCTGCCGGCCGGCGGCGTCGTGCACATCCGGTACGGCATGCCGTCCTCGGCGGTCTGGTCGTCCGGCGGCATCGTCTACACACTCGTCGGCGACATCCCGTACGACGTGATGGCGCGCGTGATCGCGTCGTACCCGCACCAGCGACCCGACGACGGTGGTGCGATGGAGCGGCTGAGCAACGGTCTGGCCAAGATGTCGAAGTGGCTCACGCCGGTTGGGGCGTTCGCGTCGCGGCTGG
>DASXRB010000908.1:0-3619 GCA_036506875.1 Kribbellaceae bacterium
CCGCCAGGTCGTGCAGCACCCCGACCGGCATCCCGGCGGCGACCGCCCGGGCCTGCGCGGTGGCGAGCTGGCAGTCCAGCTGCCACTGCAGCCAGCAGTGGAACTCCACCGCGCGCGCGTTCTCCTTGCGGAACGCGGCGACCTGCTCGGAATGCGGGTCGGCGAGGTCGCGGCTCCACTTGCGCCAGTTCGGGCCGTGCAGGTCGGCGATCGCGCACCAGGTCGCGAAGTCGACCAGCCCCTGGCCCTCACGCTCCTTGAACGCCGCGTACTCCGCGGCCCGGCCGATCGACGGCCGCACGTCGAACAGCAGCTCCAGCGCCTCCCGCTTCGCCGCCCAGGAGCGGTCGCGGTCGAGCGTGTCCGGGTTCTCGTTCAGCTTGCGCGCCCGGCCGGCGAGCGTGCGCACCCGCTTGCGCCGGTCGCCCTTCAGCTCGGCGAACTCGTCGACCGCCTCGACCCGCAGGTAGAGCGGGTTGCCGAACCGCCGCGACGCCGGCAGGTACGGCGAAGGCTCCATCCGCCCGGACGTCTCCGCCGCGTGCAGCGGGTTCACCAGCACGAACCCGGTGCCGAGATCGTGCCCGGACCAGGCCGCCAGGTCCGCGAGGTCCGCGAGGTCGCCGATCCCCCACGACGACCGGGACCGCACCGAGTAGAGCTGCAGCACCCAACCCCACGACCGCCGGTCCAGGCGCGGCTCCAGCCGCTGCGGCGTCACGATCAGCGTGCAGACCGCGAGCCCGTGCTCGGTCCGCGCGCACAGCCGGTGGTAGCCCAGCGGCAGGTCCCCCGGCAGCTGGTACGTCGCCTCGCCGACGAGCGCGCCGTCGACCACCTGCGGCGCGACCCAGTGGTCCTGCTGGGGCACGTCCCGCCGGTGCCCGCCGTCCTCCAGGTCCACCCACACCTCGGCGTTCGTCCCGTGCGGGAGATGTACGGCGAACCACGGCGTCCACCCCGCGCGCATCACCAGCGTGGGCGGCAGCGTCCGGCGCCACCGGGCCAGCCGCTGTTCGGCCAGCGCGACCTCGGCGAGCTCCGGCGTCGACGCGTCCACACCGAGCGCGGCCAGCACCGCGGCGACGGTCTCAGCCGGTACGACGACATGCCGGCCCTGCCAGTCCCAGTACTCGGTGGCCACGCCGTACGCCACAGCCAGATCGACGAGTGCGGGCGTGGGAGAGGTCACGGTCCGAGTCTGCCGCATTCACGCGGCAGGGCTAGGGTGGGTCGGCGTTATGGACATGCAGCTGATCGCACATGCGCTCCCGTGGGACGACATCACCAAGGCGCAGAAGATCGCGTGGGAGAGCGTGAAGGTTCCCGCGCGGATCGCCGTGGTCGTCATCGGGTTCTTCGTGCTCCGGTGGCTGTCGCACAAGCTGATCGACCGGCTGGCCCGGCGTACGGCGGGCGGCACCGTGCCGGGGGTGCTGGCGAGATCGCGCCGCGCGACGAGGTTCGTCGAGGAGAACCTGCTCAGCGAGCGCCGGCAGCAGCGCGCCGAGACGATGGCGTCACTGCTGAAGAGCACGGCGACGATCGTGCTGTCGGCGATGGCCGGCGTGATGGTGCTCGACGAGCTCGGCTTCGACATCCTGCCGATCCTGGCCAGCGCGAGCCTGGTCGGGGTCGCGCTCGGGTTCGGCGCGCAGACGCTGGTGAAGGACTTCCTGGCCGGGATCTTCATGATCCTCGAGGACCAGTACGGCGTCGGCGACTACATCGACATGGAGAAGGCCTCGGGCACGGTCGAGTCCGTGGGCCTGCGGGTCACCCGGCTGCGGGACAACGACGGCACCATCTGGTACGTCCGCAACGGCGAGATCACCCGGGTCGGCAACCACAGCCAGCACAACGGGGAGCCGCCCGGCGAACCGGCCCAGACCGCCGGCTGATCGCGCCGAGACCAGCGGGTCAGCGAGAGCTCCAGGCGGGTGCGTTCTGCCCTCTGAGCATGTCCGGCCACAACGGCCGTGCCTTCGTGGATGAGCCGTCGGCCTGGACGATCGCGATGCCGGCGTCGCTCAGCTGCGTCTTGAAGGCGATCCGCTTCGCGTCGGGTGACCAGGACGGATCCTGCTCGAACCCCGCGCCCGCGGTGATCTGGCACCCCGTCGAGCGGGACGAGACCGGCACCGGCGTGCCCTTGCAGCCGACCTGCCCGCCATCCGGGTCCATCACCACGATGGCGGCATGATCTTTCGAGAGCGCGCGGCGGAACGCGATCAGCCCGCCGGCCGGGGCGTAGGCCGGGTCCGCGTCGGACCCTGACGTGAGCCGTTGCATCCCGCCGGACCCGGCGGCCGCGACGACGAAGATGCCGGGGCCATCACCCTTGTCGCCCCAGATGACCACCGTACGGCCGTCCGGTGAGAAGCCCGGGTCGCCGATGGACTTCGCGGTCGCGAGCGTGCGCACGATCGTGCCGTCCAGTCGCATGATGTACAGCTTCCACTGGCTGCTCTCCGCCTGCTTGCACGCGATCGCGATCGTCCTGGTGTCGTTGGGATTCCAGCCCGGCCGGGTGATGGCCTTCGCGCACTGCGGTGGCGCCGATCCCCACAGCGGCCTGGCCACGCTCAGGTCGGATCCGGCGACCCACAGCGTGGAAGGACCGCCGGAGGGGTCCGGCACCATGTAGAGGATGCTGCGCCGGTCCGGCGAGATCACCGGGTTGGTCTCCTCGTCCCCGCCAGCGGACGACAGCGCCTTCCTGCTGCCGCTGTCGGCATCCGCCAGGTAGAGGGCCATGCCGTCGCCGTTGTCCCACGGCACGACGAGCTGGGTGGCCGTCAGCTCCGCGGCCTTCGGCACGGCGAGCGGATCGGCGCTGGCCGGCGAGCTCGGCGGGGTCGAGACTCGCGCCGGGGTCGACACCTGGCTCGAGCCGCCGCTCGGCGAGCCGCCGTCGCCGCCGTTCACCAGTGCCATCGTGCCGAGCACGATCGCGGCCACCGCCGCGGCCGCTCCGGCGGCCAGGCCGATCCACTTCCACGGGAGCTCGCGCCCGCCACCCGGGCCCGCCGGCGGCGTTCCGGACGGGACCTCCGCCGTCTCGGCCTCACTGTCCGACGCCGGCTGCTCGGCCGTCACCGTCTCGTCGGCGCCCACGGCACCGAGCTGCGTGGTCGTCGCGTCGGCCGCCGTACGGGTCACGCGGCGCGCGGCGGGGGCGTCGTACTGGACCGCGCCGAGGGCGATGTCGTGCTTGGGGTGGGTGTCGAGCGAGGTCGTGGTGGCGAAGGTGCTCTGCAGCAGGTGGCTCACCAGCGGGATCCGGGAGCTGCCGCCGACCAGCACGATGGCGCTCAGCTGACCGCTGGTGGTGTTCGCCGCGCGCAGCGCCCGGGAGGTGGCGGCGATGGTGTCCTGCAGCGACGGCCCGATCAGGCCCTCCAGCTCGGCGCGGGTCAGCCGGACCGAGGTGTTCCGGCCCGGGAGCGAGACCGGGATGACGGTCTCGACGTCGGCGGACAGCGCCTCCTTGGCCTCGACGCAGTCGCGGCGCAGCCGGGTCAGGGCCAGCTTGACCGCGGTGTCGTTCGGGTCCAGGTCGGCCAGCGCCGGGCCGAGCGTGGACAGGACGTGCTGGAAGACGGCCTCGTCGAAGTCC
>DASXRB010000909.1:0-4346 GCA_036506875.1 Kribbellaceae bacterium
CGGCACCGCGCCAGCAGCTCGTCGCGCACCACGTCCGGGTGCCGTTCCGCCTCGCACACCGTGACCGCCAGCCACGCGGTGAGCTTGTCGGCGTCCTCGACCGAGCACTCCCGAAACCCGAGGTGCCGGCCGATCTGCGCCCGGTGGTACTCCACCGTCCGCCCGGACCACTCGTAGAAACCCAGGTCGGCCGGGTCGACCTTCACCTGCCGGGCGACAAACTCCACCACCTCGTCCGGCAGCTCGCCGCGGCCGCGCGGAAACCGGCCGTACCGGCTGTAGAACTTCAGCAGCAGCACGAACCCCAGCCGGGTCGACCCCCGCTTGCCCGCGACCAGGTCACATTCGTCATCCAGCAGAGTCCAATGCTCGACAAGCTCATCAAGATCGATCGACCGGCGCACGGCGGATGATCCTGCCGTCCGGGCCGCGTACCGCAACAGCCCTACCCGACGGTTACCTCAGGTACCAAGATCGTCCCCGTTTGCGGCTGGTGACAGCGTTCTTACCGACACCCCGCGTAGGTGATGCCGCGCCGGCGGTAGCCCACCCGGGTCGCGAAGCAGGTCACCGCCCACACGCCATCGTCGTCCTTGTCCTCGTCCGGCCTGCCGCGGTAGACGGTGGGTGAGCGCCGCAGCCGGACGTAGGCCACCCGCGGCTCGACGGCGCACCAGCCGACCGGTACACCGTCCAGGTACGCGACCAGCCCGCTGGTCGTCGTACTGTCCGGGTCGTCGCAGTTGGTCTGTTCGCGCAGCCGGTCGGCGTGCACCTCGGGCGGGATGTCCCAGTGCCAGCCGAGGGTCTTGTAGCGCTGGCACTGGCAGCGCGCCGGGTCGCTGGGCGCGCCGAAGACCGCCTGCAGGTCGTCCCACGACGCCTCGTTGGCCGGTACCACGCTGAGCTCGCCCATGCGGCTCACGCTATCGCCGGTTCCGGACGACCTACGTCCGGGAACGAGCTGTGTAACGGTTCGCGAGCTCGGTGCCGATGCGGGCCAGCTCGGCCTCGACGGCGGGGGAGTCGCGGACGTCGATCATGGTGCCCCAGCCGGCGAGCCTCTCCGCGACCGAGCGCGCGGTCGGGGCCGTGACCCGCACCCGGACCCGGCCGTCGGGCGCCCGGGTGCCGTCGACCTCGCACTGGCGGCCCCAGTGGTCTCGCAGCACGTACAGGAACCGTTCCTCGATCAGCACGGTCGCGTAGACGCCGGAGCGGCGCTGCTCGACCTCGCTGACGACCCGCTCCCACGCCTGGGACAGCTCGAAGTCGTCCGGCCGTACGGCGTCCAGCTCGGTCGGTTCCGCCTCGGCGATCCGGTCCACCCGGAAGGTGCGCTGGCCGGAGTCCGTGCCGGCGATGAGGTACCAGACGTCGTCCTTGTCGACCAGGCCCCACGGGTCGACGAGGCGTTCCGAGGTCTCGGCGTCGCGGCCGCGATAGGTCAGCCGTACCTTGCAGCGTCGTACGACCGCTGCCTGGAGCCGTTCGACGAGCGGCGGGCGCGGCCGGCCGTGCTCGCCCCAGCGGGCCGGGTCGATCACCACGGCCTCGGCGGCCGCCTGGGCGTCGGCGCGGAAGGTCTCCGGCAGTGCGCGCACCAGCTTGCGCAACGCTGATCGCGCGTCGGGTGACAGCGACGCCGCCGGGCCGGTGAGCAGGAACAGCGCCTGCGCCTCCGAGGCGCTGAGCCCGCTGAGGTCGGTGCGGGCGCCGCCGAGCAGCTGCCATCCACCGCCGCGGCCGGGCTGCGGGTACACCGGGATGCCCGCCGTCGACAGCGCCTCCAGGTCGCGCCGCGCGGTGGCGACCGAGATCTCGAGCTCCTCGGCCAGCTCGGCCGCGGTGATCCGGCCGCGCGCCTGCATGAGCAGCAACGCCGCCACCAGCCGGTCCGCTCGCATGTTCTCCAGTATCCCTGGAAAAGTGCTCAATCGGTGAGCACTTATCCGTCGCAGCATGGTTCCGCAGCACGACGACCGATGAGAGGAAACGAACCATGTTCCGAGGGCTGAGCACCATCTCCTTCTACGCCGGCGACCTGGCCGCGGCCACGCGGTGGTACACCGAGCTGCTCGGCGTCGAGCCGTACTTCAGCCGCCCGGGGTACGTCGAGTTCCGGCTCGGCGACTACCAGCACGAGCTCGGCGTCATCGACGCGTCGTACGCTCCAGCCGGCTCGGACACGGGCCAGCCCGGCGGCACGATCGTCTACTGGCACGTCGACGACCTCGAGGCGACGGTCGCCCGGCTGCTGGAGCTTGGCGCTAAGGAGTACGAGCCGGTCCGCGAGCGAGGCCGGGGCTTCGTCACCGCGTCGGTCGCCGACCCGTTCGGCAACGTCCTCGGCGTGATGACCAACGTGCACTACCTGGCGGTGCTCGATGCCCGCGCATGAGCTCGTCGGCGGCGAGCCGACCCGGTGGCCGCCCGCCACTTCGACGCGTTCGCGCACGACAACGTCCGCGCCAACCACCCGGTCAGAACAGCGCGGTGAGGCCGTTGCGGAGGATGGCGTGGGCGCCGGCGACGATCGTGTCCCGGTTCGCCTCGTACGACGGGTCGGTGACGGCGGTCTTGTTCGCGGGATCGAAGAACAGCACCGGGACGTGCAGGTGACCGGCCGGCATGGCCGGGTCGAGGAGCTCGCGCTGCAGGGTGTTGCGGTACGCGACCTCGTTCGACAGGTACCCGCCGCCGGCGCCCTCGACCGCGATCGACCCGGGCGTGGGACCGCCGGGCCGTCGTACCGGCTGGGTCTCACCTGCCGGGATCTCCAGTACCGACGTGTTCACCCGCGTGGTGAACGGCGCGACGGGCGTCGCCGCCATCGCGGCGGTGGGCAGGCTGGTGGTCAGCCACTCGGGGCCGGGCGGCATGCCGGGGGAGACGACCGGCGCGGTGAGCGTGCCGCCGCCCCACAGGTTGTTGTTGTCACCGATCGAGCTGACCGAGCGGCGCCGGCCGTTGAACACCTCCAGGTCGAACAATCCGGCCCGGCCCTGGCTCGCGGTCATCACCAGGTCCGCGTGCTGTGCGCCCGGCCGGTAGTGCGGCGCGAGCGCGTCCTCGACCATGCCCTCGTCGAAGTCGGTGTAGCGGACCGGGAAGACCACGGTCTGGATCTCGACGCTCTGGCCGTTCACGGTCCAGCGGAGGCCGTCGAGGCTCAGCGCGTTCGCGCCGGACGGGTTGCCGATCCGGATGTCGCGGTCGAGCGTGAACGGGTCGAAGCCGGTCACCAGGACGCGTCGTACGCCGTCGTCGAACGACGAGGTGGTGATCCCGCGGGAGGCGTACTCGAACGACCGGATCAGCTCGGCGCGGGTGGCGTCGGTGAGCTCGAAGCCGGGCGTCCACTGGCGCAGCGCCGTCGCCATCGAGATCCGCGCCCAGTACAGGCCGCGATCGTCGGTGGCGGGCAGCTGGCCGGGTGGCGGGGCGACCCGGGTGCGCGCGGTGGCCGCGGCCCACAGCTCCTCGCCGTGGGCCCGTACGACGGCCCGGGCGGCCTGCGGGTCGGGCAGGTTGCAGAGCACGCGGGTGAAGACGCCGACCTCGTGCCCGAGCCCGGTGCCGCGCAGGACCTGGGCGGGTACCGGTTCGGTGCCGCCGGGCGCGGTGCGGTCGAGGCGCTGTTCCTCGACGGTGACCGGCCGGCTGGTGTCGAAGCAGGAGCTCGTGGCCGCGGCGGGTGTGGCGGCCGCGACGGGTAGGAGGGCGAGGGCGGCGGTGAGGATGGTTGCGGTGCGTAGGCGGAAGGTCATGCGACGTATCTATCAGAGGCAGTGCGCCCTGCGAAGATCTTGGACGGGAAGCGGATCGGCGCCTGCCGCCAGGCGGTGACGGCCAGTACGACGATGGCCGCGGCGACGTACCACGCACGGATGCGGCCGGGGTCGTCGTACGCGGCGTAGGCGCCGTAGGCGCTCACCACGACGGCGAGCCACTCCCACCGCCCGGCCAGCACCGCGAGCCCGAGCAGCGGCAGCGTGTACCACGGGTAGCTCGGCGTCCCGATCAGCATCGCCGCCCCGAACAGCCAGGTCGCCGTCACGGCCGCGCCGTCCCGGGGCGTCCGGTACCAGGCGATCGCGGCCAGGAGTACGCCGGCCAGCAGCGCGATCGGAGCCCGTACCGGTTCCGGCAGGAGGACGGCGAGTACGGCGTACCGGTCGTGCCCGCTGTCGAAGCCTTCCTCGCCGAGATAGCCGGGCAGGTAGCCGAGCACCAGCCAGCCCGTGACCAACAGGTGCGGCAGGTACGACGCGAGCACGGTCGTCGCCGTCCCGAGCCGGCCGCGCAGCCCGGTACGCAACGCCGGCAGCAGGAGCAGCGGCACC
>DASXRB010000910.1:0-15149 GCA_036506875.1 Kribbellaceae bacterium
GAGGGGGCACAGGACAGAATGGCCGGGTGATCCACGCCTCGATCTCGGCCACGCTGCCCGACTTCCCCTGGGACAAGCTCGCGCCGTACAAGGAGAAGGCGGCCGCGCACCCGGACGGCATCGTCGACCTCTCGGTCGGCAGCCCGGTCGACCCGGTGCCGCCGCTGATCCGCTCGGCGCTCGCGGCGGCGGCCGACGCCCCGGCGTACCCGATGACGATCGGGACCGCGGCGGTGCGCGAGGCCGCGGCCGCGTGGATGGCGCGGCGGCTCGGGGTGACCGGTGTCGACCCGGGCACGCAGGTGCTGCCGGTGATCGGCACGAAGGAGCTGATCATGCTGCTGCCGACGCTGCTCGGCGCCGGCCGCGGTGACGTGGTGCTGATCCCGGACCTGGCCTACCCGACGTACGAGGCCGGTGCCGCGCTGGCGCGGGCGACCGCGGTGCCGGTCGCGTCACCGGTCTCGTACGACGCGGGGCCGGTGCGGATCGCGTACCTGAACTCGCCGCGCAACCCCAGCGGGCAGACGCTGACCGCGGACGAGCTGCGCGCGGCGGTCGAGTGGGCACGGGCCGGTGACGTGCTGCTGGTCAGCGACGAGTGCTACGCGGAGTTCGGGTGGGATGTGGCGCCGGTGTCGGTGCTGCGCCCCGACGTGTGCGGCGGGTCGTTCGACAACCTGCTCGCGGTGCACTCGCTGTCGAAGCGGTCCAACCTCGCGGGCTACCGGGCCGGTTTCGTCAGCGGCGACGCGCGGGTGGTCGCCGAGTTGCTGGCGGTACGACGGCACGCCGGGCTGATGGTGCCGACTCCGGTCCAGGCCGCGATGGCGGCGGCGTACGGCGACGACACGCACGTGGACGAGCAGCGGGCCCGGTACGCGGGGCGGCGTGACGTGCTCCGGCCGGCGCTGGAGCGGGCCGGGTGGCGGATCGAGCACTCGGAGGGCTCGCTGTACCTGTGGGCGACCCATCCGTCGTACGACGCCTACGGGTCGGTCGGCGCTCTGGCCGACCTCGGCATCCTGGTCGCGCCCGGCACGTTCTACGGCGAGGCCGGCGCGCGCCACGTCCGGATCGCCCTGACCGCCTCCGACGAGCGCGTCGCCGCGGCTGCCTCCCGCCTGGCCGGTCAGGCGATTCGCGCACACGGCGTAGGGTAAAGATCGCGTTGTGTGAACACGCCGGGGTTTGCCGGACCGGACCGCGCTTACCCATCGCGTGTTCTCACGTTCTCACCAACCTGAACCGGTGCCGGCGCGTCTTGAGGTGTAGACCGCTGTCGCGGTTCTGACGATCTGGCGAGGGGGCCGGTGGATGATCCGTGCGACGGGTGTGGGACTCGCGGTCTCGGGACTCCTCGTGGCCGCGCTGATCGGGATGCCCGCGAGGGCATCCTCATCGGGCGCGCCGACCGCGTCCGCGTCGGACTCACCGACCGGGTCACCGGCTGAGTCGCCGGCGCCGTCACCCACGCAGACGCCGACCTCGACCGGGCCGGTGTCGCCGCCGGAGTCGCGCACGCAGGGGGAGACGGTGTCGCCGAGCGAGTCCGCGACGCCGACGGCGACCACGACGTCCACGGAGCCGGCGGCGGCGCAGTCGAGCGTCGTACTGACCCTCGACGCGCCCAGCCCGCAGTCGCAGTGGGAGGACCGGCCGGTGCGGTTGACCGGGCGGCTGAGCAACGGCGCGTCCTGGTCGGTGTCGCTGTGGCGGCTGATCTCGACCGGCTGGGTGCGGATCGGGTACGTCAAGGCGAACGAAGGCGCCTTCGCTCTCACGGTCCGGCCGCCGTCGCCGTCGACCTGGACGGTCAAGGCCGTGCTCGGCGACGAGCCGACCGACCCGGTGCAGTCGGAGCTGCGCCGGTTCACCGTGATGAACCGGAGCATCACGCTGGACACGCCGGCCTCGGCGTACATGGCACTCAGCGGCGTCACCATGACCGGCCACGTGACGCCGGCGCAGAAGAGCCTCGGGGTGATCCTCGAATTCCGCTACGGCACCGGCTGGCGCGGGCTGAAGCTCGGGTACACCGACGCCTACGGCCGGTTCCGGATCCGGGTGCCGGACAACTTCCCGTATCACTGGGTCGTACGGGCGCGGACCGTCGAGTCGCCGTCGACCGCGATCGAGTACTCGGGCACCGGGACCTTCGACGTCAAGGCCTACCTGTGGCCCAAGGTCTATGCCGTCACAGCCGCCGACGTCCCGTACACCTACCGCTCCGGCTGCCCGGTCGGGCCGTCGAAGCTCCGCCGGCTGGTGCTCACGCACTGGGGTCTCGACCACCGGCTGCACCGCGGCGAGCTCATCCTGCGCGACGGGGCCGTGCAGGACGAGATCGGCGTGTGGAACGCGGCGATCGTCAACCGCTTCCTGGTCCGGCAGATGCGGCGCGTCGACGTCTACGGCGGCAGCGACATCAAGTCGATGGCGGCGGACAACACGTCGGCGTTCAACTGCCGCCAGGTGACCGGGAACCCGTACGCGCTGTCGCCGCACTCGTACGGCTACGCGATCGACATCAACACCGTCGAGAACCCGTACCTGGCGCCGAACGGGGTCTGGTACCCGAGCAACGGCCTGTCCTACCGCGACCGCTCGGTGGTCCGGCCCGGCATGCTGTTCACGGGCAGCACGCCGACCAAGGCACTGGCGCAGCGCGACTACTTCTGGGGTGCTCGATGGAACAGTCCGGACTACCAGCACTTCCAGCCGCGATGACGCGCGCGGCGGTGGTGCTCGCGGCCTGCCTCGCGGCGGGCGCCCTGGCCGGTTGCGGGGCGGACCCGGTCCCGGCCTCGTCCGGTACGACGCCGACCGCGGCCGCCTCGAGTACCACGGTCCCGACGCCGGCCCCACGTCGTACGACGCCCGCGACGAACGCGGCCGAGCCGCCCGACACCCCGGAGCCGCAGACCGCGCCGCCACCGCGCACCGCCGGCCCGCTCACCGCGCGCAACGTGCCGCCTCCGGGCGAGCTCGGCGGGGGCTGGACGACGTACGACGACCCGGGCGGCTCCGAGGCCGGCTTCATCGGCAACGGCAGCTGGACCCGGCGCCGCGACGCGCACCAGGCGGCCTTCGAGGCGCTGCCGCTCGGCTGCGCGAACGTGCTCCCGGCGACCCCGATGCCCGTCCCGCGCTACGCGCTCCAGGCGACCTACCGCAACCAGCACCGCGCCCCGGCGCAGGTCCTGGTGCTCAGGTTCGCCACCCCGGCGCAGGCATCGTCGTACTTCAGCGGCTACCTGGCACGGATGTCGGCGTGCGGCAGCGGCGGCAACCTGTCGGTGCTGCCGATGTGGCGCACGACGGACGCGGCGGCCTCGGTGCGGCGCTACGCGGGCGCGGAGACGTACGCCGAGGTCGCGGTCCGGCGCGGCGCCACCGTCGGGCTGCTCGCGACCTCGACCACCGACCCGGCCGCCGAGCGTGCCTGGACCCGCACCGCCGCCACCCGGCTCGCCGCCCGCATCGACCGCTGAATCCATTCGTGAACATGCACTACCCTTCAGTAATTGAGCGCCCTACACTCGGCCCATGGCCGATTTCGCACGGCTCGGAGCGCTGACCGCCGAGCTCGATCCGCCGTACGCCGCCGTCGACCTGGCGGCGTTCCGCCGCAACGCGGCCGACCTGGTACGACGAGCGGCCGGCACCCCGATCCGGGTCGCGGCGAAGTCGGTGCGGTGCCGCGCGCTGATCGGCGAGGCGCTCGCGACCGACGGCTTCCACGGCGTGATGAGCTATGCGCTGCCGGAGGCGATCTGGCTCGCCCGCGGCGGCGTCGACGACGTCCTGATGGGCTACCCGACCGTGCACCGGGCGGCGCTGCGCGAGCTGGCCGCCGACCCCGGGCTGGCGTCCCGGATCACGCTGATGGTCGACGACCCGGCGCAGCTCGCGATCGCCAAGGACGCGGCAGGTGCGGGCGCCGCGCGGCTGCAGGTCTGCCTCGACGTCGACGCCTCGCTGCGGGTGCTCGGCCAGCACCTGGGTGTACGACGCTCGCCGCTGCGCACGCCCGACCAGGTCGTCGCGCTGGCGCGCGAGGTGGTCGACGACCCGGCGTTCGAGCTGGCCGGGCTGATGTTCTACGAGGCGCAGATCGCGGGGCTGCCGGACACCTCGCCCGCGGTGCGCTGGGTGAAGCGGCGCTCCGCCGCCGAGCTCGCCGAGCGGCGCTCGCTGGTCGCCGACGCGGTCAAGCAGGTCGCGCCGATCAGTCTGGTCAACGCCGGCGGCAGCGGCAGCGTCGAGATCAGCAGCGCCGACCCGTCGGTCACCGAGGTCACCGCGGGGTCCGGGCTGTTCGGTCCTGCCCTGTTCGACCGGTACGACGTCTTCCGGCCGGAACCCGCGGTCGCCTACGCGGTCTCCGTCGTACGACGTCCGGCCCGGCGGATCGCGACCCTGTTCAGCGGCGGGTACGTGGCGTCCGGCCCGGCGGTGAAGTCGCGACTGCCGAAGCCGGCGTTCCCGGAGCGGCTGAAGCTGCTCGGCGCCGAGGGCGCGGGCGAGGTGCAGACGCCGGTGCGCGGGCCGGACGCGGAGGGGCTGCGGATCGGCGACCGGGTGTGGATGCGGTACGCCAAGGCGGGGGAGATGTGCGAGCGTTTCGACGTGCTGCATCTCGTCGACGGCGACGAGGTGCGCGCGGTCCCGACGTACCGGGGTGAAGGGATGTCGTTCGGATGACCGACACGTGGCGGAACTGGGCGGGCACGGAGTCGGCGGACGCCGTCGAGGTACTGCGGCCGGCGTCGGCCGACGAGCTGGCCGGTGCGGTGAAAGCCCTTGCGGAGCAGGGGAGACGGCTCAAGGCGGCCGGCTCCGGGCACTCGTTCACCGGGTGCGCGGCGCCGGAGCAGGTGCAGGTCCGGCTGGACGGGATGGCGTCGATCGTCAGCGCCGACCAGGCGTCCGGCCGGGTCACGGTCGGCGCCGGCATCGGCCTGCGCAACCTCAACGCCGGGCTGGACGCGATGGGGCTCGCGATGGCGAACCTCGGCGACATCGACAAGCAGACGATCTCCGGCGCGGTGTCGACCGGGACGCATGGCACCGGCGCGCGGCTGGGCGGTCTGGCGACGCAGCTGACCGGGCTCGACCTGGTGACCGCGGACGGCTCGGTGCTGAGCTGCTCGGAGTCGGAGAACGCCGACGTGTTCCAGGCCGCCCGGGTGTCGGTCGGGGCGCTCGGCGTGGTGACGTCGCTGACCCTGCAGTGCGTGCCGGCGTTCCTGCTGCGCGCGCAGGAGGGCCCGATGCCGCTGGCCGACGTACTGGCGGGGTTCGATCAACTTGCCGAGGGCAACGATCATTTCGAGTTCTACTGGTTCCCGCACACCGAGATCGCGCTGACGAAGCGGAACAACCGGGTCGGCCCGGAGGTCGTCGCGTCGCCCGTCGGCGCGGTGCGGGGCTGGATCGACGACGAGCTGCTGTCCAACCGGGTCTTCGAGCTGACGAACCGGTTGACCGCGCTGCGGCCGGGGCTGACGCCACGGGTGAACCGGATCGCGGCCCGCGCGCTGTCGGCACGCGAGTACGTCGACGCGTCGTACAAGGTCTTCTGCTCGAACCGCGAGGTGGTGTTCCGCGAGTCCGAGTACGCGGTGCCGCGCGAGCAGGTGGTCGGGGTGATCGCCGAGCTGCGCGGCTGGATCGCGCGCAGCGGGGAGCGGCTGCCGTTCCCGATCGAGGTCCGGGTGGCCGCGGCCGACGACGTCTGGCTGTCGACGGCCTACGGCCGTGAGTCGGCGTACGTCGCGATCCACCAGTACCACCGCCTCGGTCACCGGCGGTACTTCGACGCCTTCGAGCAGATCGCCTCGTCGGTCGGCGGCCGGCCGCACTGGGGCAAGCTGCACAGCCTCGGGGTCGAGCAGTTGCGCGAGCGCTACCCGAGGTACGACGACTTCCTCGCCGTCCGCGACCGCCTCGACCCGGGCCGCGTCTTCGCGAACGCCTACACCCGCCAGGTCTTCGGAGACTGACCCGCTCTTGGGTGTGCGCATAGGCTGCCCTGCGTGACTACACCTGAGGCTTTCGAGGCGGTTTCGGAGGACTGGGACACGGCGCTGGCGGTGGTCGCACACCCGGACGACCTGGAGTTCGGAGCGGCGGCGGCGATCGCGCGGTGGACCGGGCAGGGCAAGCGGGTCGTGTACTGCCTGCTGACCAGTGGTGAGGCGGGCATCGACGGGATCGAGCCGGAGCGCTGCCGCAAGATCCGCGAGGCCGAGCAGCGTGAGTCCGCCCGGATCGTGGGTGTCAGCGAGGTCGAGTTCCTCGGCCAGCCCGACGGCGTGCTCGAGTACGGCGTCGCACTGCGCCGCGAGATCGCCCGCGTGGTGCGGCGGCACCGGCCGGAGATCGTGATCACGGGCAACTTCCGCGACACCTGGCCACGCGGTGGCTTGAACCAGGCCGACCACATCGCGTGCGGGCGAGCGACGCTGGACGCGGTCCGGGACGCGGGCAACCGGTGGGTGTTCCCGGAGCAGATCCGCGACGAGGGGCTGGAGCCGTGGGGCGGCGTCCGGGAGGTCTGGGCGGCCGGCTCGCCGGGCGGCCGGCACGCGGTCGACATCACCGAGACCTTCCAGGCCGGCGTCGACTCGCTGAAGGCGCACCAGGCGTACATCGACGGCCTCGGCTGGGAGCACTTCGACCCGGCCGAGTTCCTGGAGGGCGTGTCCCGCCAGGCCGGCACCCGGCTCGGCGTCCCGATGGCCGTATCCTTCGAGGTCTTCAACCTCGGCTGGGGCTAGGCCGGCTCGGCTGTGGCTGGGCCGGCTCGGCTGGGGCTAGGCCGGCTCGCGCCGCGCCTCCCCGCGGCCTGGCGACCGGCCCGCCGGGCTGCGCCGGTCAGGCGGCGACGTCGGTGAGGGTCGCGGTGGCGGCGAGGGTCGCCAGGGTGGCGCAGATCCGGCGCCGGAGCCACAGCTTGCCGCCGAGGGCCAGCAGTGCGCGATCGACCAGGCCGGCGGACGTGATCGTGGTCGACAGCTCGATGCGCGTGTGCTCGCCGTCGGGGTGCAGCGCCCAGCGCACGTGCGCGACCGTGCGTTCGCCGATCCGGGCCAGCCCGGTCATCAGGTGCGGCGGCTGCCGGTGCGTGACCTGCGTGTGCGCGAACCGCCGCAGCCCGAGCGGCCCGCGCAGCCGGACCCGGCCGCCGTGCCGCTGACCGGGTTCACCGGCCAGCTCGACGATCCGGATATGCCGGTCGTGGAACAGCAGGTGGTTGTCCAGGTCCGCGAGAAAGGCGAACACCGAGTCGGCACGGCCCCGCACGACAGCCGACGCCGTCAGGGGACGGGCCGGTCGCCGGTTCCGGTGCACGCGTTCCAGCCTACGCGGCAGACCAGCCCGCGACCCGAGCAACTGCGATCAAGTGCGGGACGGTACGCCGGCGGCAGGCTCGTGGTGTCGAGAGAAGCCGAGCCGAAAGCGCCGAACGATGAACCTGATCCCGATGCCCGAAGAACTGGCCCGCACGATCGTCCGCGAGCGCACCGCTGCCCTGCCGCGCCGCCGTGACCGCGACGCGCTCGGTCCCGAGCCGCCACGGAGCGTCGCGGTCGAGTCGTGGATCGTTGCGCGAGGCAAACGCTTTCCGAAGCGAAGATCCACAACCCGACTTCTGACCGTCGTGCGACGGGCGCTGGGAGTCGGGTCAGGCGGCCGGTGCTGCCGGGGCGGGCCGGCCGATGTCGCGGTGCCACTGCTTGGTGTCTTCCAGGTGGTGCCGGCCGTCGTACTCGATGGCGAGCTTCTGCTCCCGAGCGTAGTAGTCCGTCTGACACACCGTCGGCGATCGCCTGCGCTCGCGTGAACGGCCGGTTGCCGATCTCGTCGTCACTCACGACCGTCAACCATGCCCGCATCCCTGGCCACCCGGCGTCCGTCATCCACAGGCTCGTCGAGTTGCGCATCCTTGCGCTGGGCAAGCGCTTTCTGGAACGACGATGCACAACTCGACCAGGCACCCTTGACATTGTACTCGAACGGGTGTGCGATGATGAGCGAGTGGGGAGCGCTCGGCGTTTTGCGAAGGAGCCGCCGCCGGATCTGGCGCGGCGGCACTGCTGGGTGCTGCGTACGGCGACCGACCGGGGGCCGTGGCCGGGGCTGATCCTGGAGTGGCGGCGGACGAACTCGGGCGCCTGGGCGGCCCGGGTCGTCTACGTGCCGCGCGCCGGGGACAGCAAGTCGGTCGAGGCCTGGTTCTCCGCCGACCTGCTGCAGCCGGTCGAGGTCGTGCCGCCGGACGCCGTGCGGATGCCGCCGGGCGCGCTCTGACCGTTCACGCGGTCGCGGCGGCCTGCCGGCGTCGTACCCGCTCGAACTCGGCCGCGTTCAGCCCTGCCAGGGCGAGCGTCAGCAGCGCGAGGGCGGCCAGGCCCGGCAGCAGGTGCGCGACCGGGAGCAGCAGTACGACGACGCCGGACGCGGTCAGCCGGGTGGTCGAGACCTGGTGGAACATCGCCCACCGGGTGTACCCGAACGTGGCGAGGTAGGCCGCGCAGCCGCCGTACAGCAGCCCGAGCACCGCCCAGGACAGGTGCCCGGACGGATGCGCGACGACGTCGTGCAGGCCGACCGCGATCGCGATGACCGAGCCGATGAAGCTCAGGTGTCCGTACGAGAGCACGTGCCGGGTGACGTGCAGTTGCACGGCGGCGGTCGCCAGGCCGTGCCGGATGGCGTCGGTGGCGAAGTGGAAGTACACCCACCACAGCCCGCAGCACAGCGCGAACGCCACCGCGACCGCGACGAGAACCGCCGCGTCGAGGTGCGCGGCCGACGCGACCGGCGCGCCGATCGCGACGACCGTCTCGCCGAGCGCGATCAGCACCAGCAGGCCGTACCGCTCGGCCAGGTGCGCGGCGTTCACGCGCATCCCGCTCAGCCTGCGCCGCAGCAGCGTCGGCGCGGACAGGTCGAGCGCGGCGGCGGCCAGCCAGACCAGCGTGCGTCCCCAGCCGTCCAGCACGCTCTCCGGCAGCAGCGCGCGCCGGCGACCAGCAGCGGGCCGGTGATGTACATGCTGATCGTGTACGGGCTCGGCCGCAGCAGCGCACCGCGGAAGAACATGAGCCCGAAGATCAGTCGCCCGGCCAGGTACGCGAACGCCAGCACCAGCCCCCGGTCGCCGTACGCCTGCGGCACCGAGAGCGCCATGAACAACCCGGCCAGCGCCACGCCGAACAGCCCCAGCCGGTGCGACGGCCGATCGACGTCGTGGAGGTTCGCCATCAGCGAGGTCCCGACCCACAGCCAGTAGACCGGCACGAACACGACGAGCGCTCGCAGCAGACCGCCCCACGAGTGGTCTGATGACAGCAGCCCGGACACCTGCGTGATCGCCAGCACGAAGACCAGGTCGAAGAACAGCTCCGCCCAGCTGACGCGCTTCTCCTCAGGAGCCGTCGAGGTCACGCCGGAACGATAGCCGTGAGGTCGAACACCCAGTCGTTGCAGCGCATCCAGTGCTCTTTGGGGTACTCGAAGTCGTACTCGCCGAGCAGCGTGAACCCGGCCTTCCGGCACACGCCGTTCGACCCGTCGTTCCCGACCGACGGGAAGGCGTGCAGGTGCCGGCACCCGCCGGCCGCGCGCGCCTCCTCGATCACCGCGCGAGTGGCGGCGACCGCGATCCCGCGGCGCTGGAACTCCGGCAGCACCGTCCAGCCGGTCTCGTACACCGTCTCGCCCTGCCAGTCCTTCTCCCAGTACCCGATCGTCCCGACGGGCTCTCGGTCGAGCCGGATGCTGTAGACCTGCCCGGTGAACGTGTCGCCGTCGACGTAGCGGCGGTGCCGGGCGACGATCTGCTCCTCGGTCTCCGGCCCGCCCAGGTGCACCATCAGCTCCGGCGCGTTCGCCCGCCGCAGCAGGTCCAGGTCGTCTTCCGTCCACGGCTGGAGCACGATCTCGGTCATACGAACCACCCAACCACGTCGCTCCGACAGGCACGTGGCCAGCGCGGGGCACTAGGTTTGCGAGCATGGCAGCGTCGAAGTCGCCCGCGATCGAGCTGGAGGTCGGCGATCGCACGGTGCGCGTGACCAACCCGGACCGGGTCTACTTCCCGGCGACCGGGGCGACCAAGCTCGACCTGGTCAACTACTACCTCGCGGTCGGAGACGGGATCGTGAACGCGCTGCGCGAGCGGCCGTGCATGATGCACCGCTTCCCCGAGGGCCTGAGCGGGGAGAAGGTGCACCAGAAGCGCGTCCCGCAGGGCGCCCCGCCGTGGCTGGAGACGGTGCGCGTCGACTTCCCGCGGTTCAAGCGGCACGCGTACGAGCTGTGCGTCACCGAGCTGGCCAGCGTGATCTGGGCGGTGCAGATGTCGACCGTCGAGTTCCACCCGTGGAACTCGCGCCGCGCCGACACCGAGAAGCCGGACGAGTGGCGGATCGACCTGGACCCGATGCCGGACTGCGACTACGCGACGGTACGACGGGTGGCGCACGTGGTCCGCGAGGTGCTGGACGAGCTGGGCGCCACCGGCTGGCCGAAGACGTCCGGCGGCAAGGGCATGCACGTGTACGTGCGGATCAAGCCCGACCACGGGTTCGGTGAGGTACGACGCGCCGCGCTGGCGTTCGCGCGGGAGATCGAGCGCCGGGCGCCGGACGACGTGACGACGACCTGGTGGCGCAAGGACCGCGACCCGGAGAAGCTGTTCGTCGACTTCAACCAGAACGCGCGCGACCACACGATCGCGGCCGCCTACTCCGTGCGCGGGGTGCCCCGGGCAACCGTCTCGACGCCGATCGGGTGGGACGAGATCGACGACGCCGACCCGCGTGACTTCACGATCGCGACGGTGCCGGCGCGGTTCGCCGAGAAGGGCGATCTGCACGCCGGCATCGACGACGCCGTGTTCGCGATCGAGCCGCTGCTCGACTGGGCCGCCCGCGACGAGCGCGAGGGCGCGGCTGACCCCGGCGAGCCGGAGCCCGAAGCGGCCGAGTGACTGACGCCCGTCGCCCCCGAGCGGCGACGGACGAACTCTGTGGGGTTGCGGCCCGGCCTAGTGGCCCGGGTTGAAGCCGCAGATGCCGCCGTTGACGCTGTAGGTCCACAGCGGCGCGGGCGCGTCCGGGTCGTAGTCGCCGACGGAGCCGGCGAACGGAGGCTGCGCGCCCTGGCGGTCCAGGCACTTGACGGCGTCCGGCTCGGCGGGCGCGCCGCCGGCCTCGATGATGGCGCCGTTGCGGGTGGTGACCCAGAAGCCGCCGTCACGCCGGTCAGCGACGATGCCGGTCACCCGGTCGCCGTACGGGACCCGCCGGGTCACTGAGCCGAAGTCCGGGGCGGTGCCGACCGGGACGACCTCGCCGAGCGAGGTGACCAGCCAGCCGCCGTACTGGTTGCGGGCGGTGTAGGCGACGATCGGGCTCTTCACCGTGACGGTGTGGGAGGGGTACAGGGAGTGGGCGTCGCCGAAGCCGGCGACCTGCCCGCGCTCGGTGACGATCCAGTAGCCGTTGCCGCTCGGCGTGGCCTCCAGCGCGACCACCCGGTACTGCGACGGGTACAGGTCGCCGTGGCTGGTGCCGCCGACGGTCTCGATCCGGCCGTACGACGTCACGGCGTACAGGCTGTCGGAGGGGGTGGAGGCGACGTCGACGAACTCGTCGGCCTGCACGCCCGGGATCACCTCGAAGCTGCCCCTGCCGTACCAGCCGTGGTAGAGGAGCGTGCCGTCGGCGCAGGCGACGTAGGCCAGTGGGTGGTCGTCGGCCGGGGCCACCGAGACGTCCGGGGCGACCGCGACCTGGCCGCCGTTCTCCTCACAGGGGTCGTCGTCCCAGGCCAGGCTGGCGGTGGCCGAGCCGGCCCAGACGGCGGCGACGGCGACGGTGGACACAGCTGCGGACAGCGCGACGAAACCGGCCAGCCGGCGTGAGCGTGTCACTGCTTCCTCCTCAGGCCCCGTTACATGCGACGTCGCAACGAAGAATCACTTGTCATGACGCGACTCGCCACCGGTCATGACTGGCCGATCGCAGACGTGGCTAAAATCGGCCACCAGTCAGGTCGAGGCCCGCCCGCCCCGAGGCGCCGCGCTCGACAATGGTACGCATAGCGGTCAGGGTGTGGTGGTGCTAGACAACGCGGACGATCTCGCCAGCAGGCTGTACCGCCTGCTGCGCCAGCACGGCGAGTGGCCCGCGGACCGGCTGGCGGCGGCCCTCGACGTCAGCCCCGACGCCCTCGGCAAGGGCCTCGACGAGCTCGAGCAGATGGGTCTGGTGCGACGCGGCGCGGCCGTGTGGACCACCATCGACCCGATGCTCGCGCTCGAGCTGGTGCTGACCAACCACTCCAGGGCGATCACCGAGTGGACGAACACCGCCGGCCGGCTGGCCTCGGACGTGGGCGCGATGGTGGCCCGGATGCCGGCCCTGCGCGCGGCCGTCGACGACGTCGCGATGAACACGGTGCTGGAGGGCAACGAGACGGCCCGGTCGTTCCTGGCCGAGCTCGGCGAGTCGCTGCAGCACGAGCTGCTCGCGGTGCACGCCGGCGGCGCGCTCACCCAGGCCGCCATCGACGCCGCACTGCCGCAGGACCTGGCGGTTCTCGAACGCGGTGTGCAGGTGCGCACGATCTACCAGTCCAGCGCGGTGCGCAGCGTCGCGACCCGGACGTACCTGGAGCGGCTGGCCGAGGCCGGCGCGGTGGTCCGGATCCGCGACACGCTGCCGTTCCGGATGGTGCTCGCGGACGGGTCGACCGCGGTGTGCTCTATGCGGTGGGCCGAGGGCCGCAGCGGGGCGATCGTCGTACGCGGGGTGGCCTTCATCCACCTGCTGCGGCGGATGTTCGACTTCTGCTGGGCCGAGGCGACCCCGCTGGACCGGGCGGTACGACGGGCTGCCGGGTCGGAGCGTGCCGAGCAGCTGGACGACGAGCAGCGGCTGATGCTGCGGCTGCTCGCCGACGGCGCCACCGACCAGGCGATCGCGCGCCAGCTCGGTGTCGCGCCGCGGACCTGCACCCGCAAGCTGCGCACGCTGTTCGAGCTGCTGGGTGTGGAGTCGCGGTTCCAGGCCGGTGTCGAGGCCGCCCGGCGCGACCTTATTTAGGGGTTCGTTCGTCGCATCTTGTGGTTACTGTGGACAACGTGGTCAGCTGACCGCCCGGCGCACACCTGACCGGTCGTCCACAGGAACCACAAGATGCGACGAACGAACCGGTGAGGGGGTGGGGGCCAACCTGGGAAACCTGACCGGTTTTGGTCGTGGCGGGAGTCGGCCAGTGCATCTGGCCAGTACCGGTGTCATCGGTCCATGAGGATGTGCGGCAGCTAGTTCCGCCCACCCGAAAGGACCATCTTCATGGTCTCCCGTCCCAAGCTCCGCACCGCGGCCCTGGTGTCCGCGCTCGCCGGCCTGGCGAGCGTCACCGCGGTCGCCGTCGGCATGGCCGGTGCTGACGCGGCCCAGTTGGCGCGGCCACCCAAGCCGAAGTCGCCAGCCGAGTCCCGTACGCTCGCCGCGTCGTCGGCCGGCAGCTTCATCGAGGCCGAGCCCGCCGCCGTGCTCGCCGGCACCGGTGAGAAGTACCTGCGCCGCCCGGTGATCTCCGCCAACGGCAGCCAGTACGTGCCGTACGAGCGCACCTACGACGACCTGCCGGTGGTCGGTGGCGACTTCGTCGTCGTGACCGATGCCGACGGCAACGTCACCGGCACCTCGGTCGCGCAGAGCCGCCCGATCGGCAAGCTGTCGACGAAGCCGGTGGTCACCTCGGCGCGTGCCGCGCAGGCCTCCCGCGCGCGGGTCGACCAGGTCCGCACGGTCTCCAAGCCCCGCCTCGTCGTGTACGCCCACGGCACGCCGAAGCTCGCCTGGCAGACCCGGGTCACCGGCCGCGACGCCGGCGCGCCGTCGGTCAAGGACGTGTACGTCGACGCCCGCACCGGCAAGGTGCTGAAGGCCCGCGAGCGCGTCGTGTTCGGTGAGGGCACCGGCAAGTTCAACGGCCCGAACCCGCTGGCCCTGAACACCACCAAGGGCTCGACGACGTACTCGATGACCGACCCGTCGATCAAGAACCTGTCCTGCCAGGACGCCGCCAACAACCAGACCTTCACCGGTCCGGACGACAAATGGGGCGACGGCGACGGCTCGCACAAGGAGACCGGCTGCGTCGACGCGCTGTTCGCCGCGCAGACCGAGAACAAGATGCTGTCCGCGTGGCTCGGCCGCAACGGCTTCGACGGCAACGGCGGCGGCTGGCCGATCCGCGTTGGCCTGGACGACGTCAACGCGTACTACGACGGCTCGCAGGTCCAGATCGGCCACAACCAGGCCAGCCCGGCACTGTGGATCAGCTCGATGGACGTGGTCGGCCACGAGCTCGGCCACGGCATCGACGACCACACCCCCGGCGGCATCTCGGACAACGGCACCCAGGAGTTCGTCGCGGACGTCTTCGGCGCGCTGACCGAGGCCTACGCGAACGAGGGCACGGCGTACGACGAGCCGGACTACCTGGTCGGCGAGGAGATCAACCTGGTCGGCAGCGGGCCGATCCGGAACATGTACGACCCGTCGAAGGTGGACGGCGACCCGAACTGCTACTCGAGCTCGATCCCGAACACCGAGGTGCACTCGGCGGCCGGTCCGGGCAACCACTGGTTCTACCTGCTCGCCGAGGGCAACAAGCCGGCCAACGGCCCGGCCAGCCCGACCTGCAACAACTCCAACGTGACCGGCATCGGCATCCAGAAGGCCGGCAAGATCATGTACAACGCGATGCTGCTGAAGACCAGCGGGTCGTCGTACCTGAAGTACCGGACCTGGACGCTGACCGCGGCCAAGAACCTGTTCCCGGGTTCGTGCACCGAGTTCGACGCGGTGAAGGCCGCGTGGAACGCGGTGAGTGTGCCGGCGCAGACCGGGGATCCGACCTGCACCGCCGGCCCGACCCCGACCCCGACCCCGACCACGAGCCCGACCACGTCGCCGACCTCGAGCCCGACCACGAGCCCGACGCCGTCCCCGACCACGTCACCGACCACGTCACCGACCAGCTCGCCGACGTCGACCCCGACCGGGCCGAGCACCGGCCAGCTGATCAAGAACCCGGGATTCGAGTCCGGTACG
>DASXRB010000911.1:0-8287 GCA_036506875.1 Kribbellaceae bacterium
CCGCACGGCTGGGACCGGGCACGGACGCCCTCGACCGCGACGTGACCGTGCTGACCCTGGAAGACCCGACCGGCCACGTGCGCCGCTACGCCCGGCAGCGCCACGACCGCTAGCGGCCGGAGCGCGCACGCCACCGGCCGCCACCACTGCCCACCTCAGGCCGTGAGCTGCTTGAACACCTTCCGGAGGTCGGTGACCTTGCCGTCGCTGATCCAGGCCAGCGGCGCGTAGTGGTACGCGACACCGGCCGGACGCGCCAGCAGCGGCCGCCCCGCCACGTCCACCGGCCACTCGACCGCACCGGTGATGGTCCGGGCGGCGAAGGTCCAGTAGTCCCCGGACGCGTACTGCCCGCCGGGCGCGAAGTAGACCTGCACCCCGTCCTCGAGGTCGATCCACTCGCCCTCGACCAGCTTCACCGCACCCCCGTCCAGCTTGGGCGCACCCCGCCGGCGGCTCTCCAGCTGGTCCCAGCGCCGCAGGTACGGGCGCCGTCCCGGCTGCCGCCCGACCGTCTGGTCCGGCTCGGACGACAGCCGCACGCGCCGGCCCGGCAGGTCGACCTCGACCACCTGCGGCAGGTCGAAGATCTCCCCGCGCCCGACGGACGCGTCGTCGCAGACCTCGACGAAGTTGCCGACGTCCAGGTCGAGCTTGTCGTCGCGGCCCAGCGCCTCCAGGGTGACCCACTCCCCGTCGATCCCGGTCAGCGGCAGCACCACCGACCCGTTCTCACGCGACCACTTGTACGACGCTTCGCCCGCCTCGCCACCGCGGTGGATCTCGACCCGGTACAGCTGGTTCTCCGGCCCGCGGTACCGCGCGTCCGGTGCCACCAGGCACGGGTCGTCCTCCACCCGCGCCGGCCGCTCGGCCCGTGCCGCGAGCCGGCAGGTGCGGTCCTGCTGCGCGGCGACCCACTCGGCGAACCCGCCCGCGGGGTCCCGCCACTGGTTCTCCCACAGCTCGAGCGGCAGCACCTCCCAGTCGACCCGCACCCGCGCGGTGGTGTCGGGCAGCGCGGAGCCGAGCGCGGTCTCCCGCAGCAGCGGGTCCTGCACGGCCGTCACCAGCCGGTCGTGCACCCGCAGGTACGCCAGGAACGGCCCGGACGGCAGCTCGTCGGCGTCGCGTTCGACGTCGCGGTAGGCGTACGGCTGGTCCCAGTACGTCCACGCCGCCGGCCCGGCGTCCGTGCCCTCCTCGGCCTTCACCTCGGCCTTCACCTCGGCCTTCGCGGACGCCGTCTTCTTCGCCGCGACAGTCTTCTTCGCGGCTGTACCCGGGTGAGCGTGCCCGGCGTGGTCGTGCCCGGCGTCGGTCGGCGGGCCGACGACGGGGCCGCCGGACTCGTCCACCGCCGGCAGCGGCTCCGGGCGGGTCGCGTCGACCGCGATGCCGTCCACGTAGTACCGGCCGGCGCCGATCGTGAGCGAGGCCTTCTCACCCTCGGACTCCGCGACGTACTCGATCTTGAAGCCGTCACCAGGCCCGCCGTGCTGGCCGATCAGATCGGCGGCCAGTGACCGATCAGCCGACAGGCCGAGATCGGCCTGCTCGTTGGACTCGGCGTCCAGCAGCACCCGTCCCTGCTGGCTGACCACCGCCACATAGTGTTCCTCCGGCCGGTACGTCCGGCGCGAGAAATCGCCGTGCATCTTTCCCTCCCGAGTAGTCAATTGACGCTGTGCTAATTGATGTGGGCGATCCCGGCGTCCATGCCGGCCGGTGAGAACTCGGCGAGCCGCGCCCGCAGGTTGTCCTCCCGCTGTGGTTGGAACAGGTCGTGCAGCACCCCCAGCTCCGAGCCGTCGTCGGCGCCCCGGCTGAGCTCCACCGCGCACGACAGCGCGAGCTGGACGTAGGCCGGCGTCCCGTACCGGCGGCTGGTGAACCGCGGCCGCACCCGCGACGCCTCCAGCGTGCGCAACCGCGGCAGGCCCGCCGGGTCCACCTCACCGGACTCGGCGAGCCGCCGCAGGTCCTCCCAGACCAGGTCCGGCTGGCAGTGGTACCGCCGGGGCGTCCGCGACCCGGGGGGCACGTAGCAGAACCGCAGGCACCCGATCCCCCGCCGCGCCACGTGCATCACGCCGTCGAAGATCGAGTTCTCCCCCAGCTTCACCGCATGCGCGTGCACCTCGCCGACCACTGTCGACCGCATCACCGTCAGCACCGCGTGCGCGTGCCGGCACTCCGGCGCCGACACCACCTCGCGGTCCGCGCCGGTCGCGTCCAGCACCGAGTCGGTGACGCACACCGTGATCGGATCGGTCCCGACCTCGTCGTTCACCACCAGGATCGAGCCGACGATGCTGTTCGAGATCTCCACACATGCCGTGGTGTTCTCCAGCACCAGGCTCGGTTCCTCGGGGTGCGTCGGGTGGCAGTGCGGCTCCAGCGACCAGCCGGGCACCAGCGTGGAGTGCCGTACGACGACCGCCTCCATCGGCCCGGTCACGCTAACCCCGCGGCCGGTGATCAGCAGTCCGTCGAGCACGAACCGCGGCGGCGGCCGGTCGTCACCCTCCTCGGCGCCGAGCGCCCGGATCTGCAACGAGTCCGGCCGGTTGCTGTACCAGTCCAGCAGCCGCAGCACCGGCCGCTTCCGCTCCGCCCCGCGCACCTCCAGCCGGTCCCCCGGCGACAGCACGAACTCCAGCTGCTCCTGGTAGGCCCCGGAGTCCGCGATCTCGATCACCGCCTCCGGCTGGGCGCCACCGGAGTTGTCGCGCTGCCAGGCCTCGTAGGCCAGCTGGATCCGCTCGAACTCCTCGTCCGGCCCGACCCGGTACACCTTCGCCGCCCCTGGCGTGGTCACGTCCCGCCGGTACTCGCCGCCGCCCAGGTCGGACGGCTGCAGGTAGTGGTAGCTCACCCACACCCCGCGCCGCGGCGCCGACCGCGCCCCGAACGCGATCCGCCCGAGCTCCGGATCCACCACGACCTGGCTGCGCCGCGCCCGGTAGAACCAGCCGGACAGGTCGGCCACCACGATGTCGCTCAGCGGCACCGGGTCCGGGTGCCCGTCGCGCCAGATCGCGAAGCTCTTGTCCCGGCCGTAGAAGTCCGGCAGCCGGTCGGCGAGCTCGCGCCGGGTGATCGGCGCCGGCACGTGCTCGCGCCCGGCGACGTGCTCCGGCGACGGCTCGGGTACCGGCTTCGTCGCCAGCGGTACGTCGTTGCCGAGGATCGAGAACGTGAACTGGTTGCGCGCCCGGTCGATGCAGTACGCCGGGGCGTAGGTCAGCGGCTGCGGCTTCAGCCGCCACACGTGCACCCCGACGTTCGGCGGCCGGTACCGCCCCTGCCGCCGCGCCGAGCTGATCCGGGCCGCCTCGGCGAGGTGCCCCTGGGTCTCGAACGGCCCGCCGATCTCCACCAGGTCCGCGTCGTCGCGCACGTCGACCAGCCCTGGCGCCGACCACGCCCGGCGCGCCGCCGCCCCGTCCGAGGACGGGTACGACCGGATCGGCTGGTCGCGCAGCAGCAACCGGTGGAACTCGACCGCCCGGGACGGCCAGTCCGCCACCGACGACGCGAGCTCCTCCAGCATCGGCAGCGTGCCCTTGCGCCTTCGCGCGGCCACCGTCCCGGCGACGTCGCGCCGTGGCGCCAGCCGCGCCACCAGCCGGTCGGTGGCCGCCGTCGCCAGCGCCTCCTCGTGCCCGGGCAGCAGCCGGTAGCCGACCAGGTCGCCGAGGTACGGCACCGCCCAGCTCTCGGCGGTCTCCACGAACCAGTTGTCGTACAGCCGCTCCAGGTCGGTCTGCACCAGGTCGACCTGCTCGCCGATCACCGCGAGCAGCGCCCGCAGCGCGGCGCCGTTCTGCGCCGACCCGTTCTGGGCGTCGGTCTTGCGGATGTGTAGTGCGGTCAGCTCCGCGAGGCGGTCCGGCTTGCGGCTCATCGGCGTACCTCCTTCAGGATCAACGTGGCCGGAACGGCCGGTGACAGCAGCACCAGCTGGGCGGGCCGCACGCCGGCGAACACCACCACGCGGGTGCCGGCGGGCAGCGGCTCGGCCGGTGGCAGGCCCGGATTGAGCCGGAGCAGCTCGGCGACGGTGATGCCGTTGCGCGCGGCAACCAACGTGAGCGACTCGCCGTACGACGCGGTGTCGCCGCCGTCGGGCGGCGTCACGTCGTGATACTCGATCTCGTACGACGCCTGCCGGGCCGCCACCACCGGGTTCGGCGTGGTCAGCGTGGACGCCAGCTTCTGCAGGCCGGCCGGCGTCATGCTGCCCGGGACGCCGGCGAACACGTCCACGTCGACGTACTCGACCCCCGGCACCGCCTGCGCGGCGGCGATCGCCTCGGACACGTACGCCGGCTGGCCGAGCTCCCGGTTGTCGAAGCCGAGCCGTTCCAGCAGCGCCCGCCGTACCTTCGGCTCCACCAGGTCGTAGGAGTGGTCCGGCGCGATCTTCAGCCCGGCCGACATCACCAGCAGCACCAGCTCGCGCACGTCCACCCGGACCGGCAGCTGCGGGTCGCCGTACAGGCCGAGCGCGGAGCGCAGCGACCGGACGATCTCGCCGTCCTCGTCGAGGGTGATGTCACCGGCACCGGCGATCGTGACGTGCATCAGCTCGCGCCCGCCGCCGTAGATCCGCCGTGCCGCCGCCCGGCCGATCCCGGCCCGCGACCTGGTGAAGTCCTCGTAGTCGGTGATCCCGACCAGCCGGTCCAGCGCCGCCACGGCGAGCGGGATCTGCCGCCGGGTCTGGCGCAGCCCGTCCGGATCCGCGCCGCCGCCGGACGGCAGTGGGTTGGTGACACCGGTGACGCCGAGTGGGCGGGTCAGCGGCGTCGTGACGGTGTCGGCGGCGACGTTGCCCGCGGCACCGATCCCGACCCGGTAGCGGGCCCGGACGTTCTCGTGCCCGGTCGGCAGCCGGGCGCCGTGCACCCCGTCGCCGAAGGTCACCGTCGTACGGCCGCCCTCGCCCGTGGTCGTCACGTAGACCTTCGCGGCCGGCGGCTGGCCGGCGAGACTGTCCACCTCGTGCCACAGCACCCCGTCGACCCGCACCTGCAGCGTGCTCCGGGCACCGCGCGGGTTGTCGGCCGGCAGCCAGGTCAGCGGCGCGGCGAACAGCGTGAACGACTGCCCGGCCTGCCCCGCGTCACCGCTGCCGATCGGCTCGTCCCGGGTCGCCCCGGCATCGGCCCCTACGACGTTGCCGTGGATCGTCACCGTCGTCCGCCGGTAGGTGTAGGCGAGCGGGCCGGCGAGCGTGATCGTGGTGTGCACCGGCTCGCCCGGCTTGGCCGGGTCGACCGCGTGCGAGACGCCGGCGACCATCGCGAGCTCGGCGGCCCGCACGCCCGGCGTGTCCGGGATGTCGGTGCGCTCGCCGGAGACGATGACCCAGCGGCCCGGCTCCAGCTCGTCGTACAGCTCGGCCAGCTCGATCACGCTGCCGGCCACGGCGTCCGGGATCGGCTCTGTGGCGACGCTGAGCGGCTCGCCGCCGGCGTACACCGTCGTCTTGCGGATCTGCGACAGCTGGGTGTCCTCCGGCCCGAGCCACGGGTCGGCGAGCGTCAGCTCGGTGACCTTGCCGGTGATGCCGAAGTCGGCCTGTGAGATGACCCGGGCGGTCTCCACCCGGGTGATGACCCGCTGCCGCGACGGTACGGCGTTCGGCCGCTCCACCACGACCCAGCTCTCCGGCCCGATGCCCGGGTAGACGGCGTCCAGCACCAGGACCTTCGGCGAGACCGTGCTGGTGGTGGTGAGTGCCACCGAGACCTTGTCCGGATCCTCGGCCTTCGCCGCGCGGCCCATCACGACGTTCACCCCGCCGTGGGTGGTGGTCTCCTCGTCGCCGGGCTCGAGGTCCTTGGTCACGGCGGGCGGGTCGGTGCCGATGGACGGGCCGACCTCCACCGTGATCTTGCCGTCCGGCGTGCCGCTGTCCGGCTTGGGACCGGTGAAGATCACCCTGCGCGCGACCGCCTGCCCGAAGCAGGTCAGCGTGACCGTGGCGGGCGCGTTCGCGGGCGTCGTGGTGCTCACCAGGACGATGACCGGCCCGACCCGGATGAAGCCGCTGAACGGCAACGCCTTCGGCTCACCGACCGGAGTGCCGGACTCGATCCACTGCGGGACCAGGGTTTTCGGCTTGCCGTTCTTGTACTCGACCGACAGGGTCAGCGACTGCGAGCCGGTCAGCGGCCACTCGACGTACCCGACGATCCGGCCGTTGTCGTCGAACTGCGGCTGCAGCGGGGCGGTCGCGCCGAACGGGGTCGCCACCGTCCGCATCGCCTGCAGCCCGGCCAGCGGCAGCGGCTTGGTGAGGTTGACGTGCCGCCAGGCCTCGTAGAGCGAGGCGAGCCGCGGGTCGAGCGCGGTCAGCAGCCGGACGCCCGCGTCGGAGCCGGTGGCGAACACGTTCGCCGGGTCCAGCCGCAGCGCGCGGGCGGACGACGGCTGCGGGGTGAGCGGCTTGCGCAGCGAGCCCAGCAGCGCGGCCAGCCCGAGCAGCGCCGGATCCTCGGCCGCCGGCCCGCCGCCGGACCCGTCGCCGGCCGCACCGTTGCTGCTGGCAACGAAGCGGTCGAGCGCGAGCGTGTCGAACAGCTTCTCTTCCTCGTCCGTCGGCCGGTCCTGCTCGGGCTCCAGACGGCCGGCCAGCGTGCGGATCTCGGTCAGGTCCGTGCGCAGCGCGGCGAGGAAGTCATGCACCGCCTGGAACGGCTCGGCCGCCGCCAGCGACTCCTCCAGCAGCTGCAGCGCGTTGTCGAGCGCCCGCGCGAACTCGGTCGGGGTGGTGATCGCGTCCGAGCCGGACTCGAGCACGACGGGCTCCGACGGCAGCCGGTCGCGCAGCGGCACCATGACGGTGTCGACGTAGCGGCGGACGATCTTGCTGCTGCGGTACTTCTCGTCCTGCGTCAGCTCGCCGACCTTGTCCCGGAACCGCTCCTGCAGCGCGGCGAACGTCGGCAGCTTCGCGCCCGGCATCAGCACCGAGGTGATCCCCTGGGCCTCGTCGACCACGCTGTCCTGCACGACGTCCAGCGCCTGCCGGCCCGGCTCGGTGCCGAACACGAACAGCAGCCGGTCACCGGTCTGCAGCCGCGCTCCCGCGCCTGCCAGGTGCACCTCACGCCGGTCGATCGTGCGGTCCGCCCGCAGCCGCACCTGGTAGGGCCGCCGCAGCCGCACCTTCAGGTCGTTCCACGCCGCCCGCGCCGCGAGGTCCTCGACGGTCTCGAACGACTGCGGCTCCTGCCCCGGCCCCGGCACGCTCTGCGCCCGCGACCCGGCCGGGATCGTCACCGCCCGGTCCCGGTCCACCTGGTACGCGAGATACACCCCTGCGCCCACGCCCGGCCGCGGTGTGTGCCCGACCAGCCGGCCGAACAGCAGCAGCGAGTCCGCCCGGGTCGCGGTGCGCAGGTAGCCCTCGTTCGCCACCCGCTCGCTGTGGAACCCGAGCAGGTCGCCGAGCACCGCCCAGGCGTCCAGCCACGACAGGGCAGGGTCGTCCGGGGTGCGCACCAGGAGGTCGCGCAGCTCCGGGTACGCCGGGCTGGACAGCCGTGCCAGCATCGACGACCAGAACGCGTGGTGGTCGCCGGTCCGGTACGCGATCTGCGGCAGCCCCGGCGGGTTCGCCCGGCTGAACGGCGTCTCAAGCTCGGTGCCCGTGCAGCAGCCGCCGGCGCCGCCGCACCCGCCTCCCGTGGTGGTCATCGGCCTCCCCCGATCTCGATGTGCAACCGGCCGTTCTCGGGCCGGTCGCGGTCGTCGTCCAGCTGCGCGACCTCCAGCGGCCCGATCCGCAGCAGCCCGTCGTCCAGCTCGCCGGCGTCCGGCGCGAACAGCCGCCGCAGCCGGGTCACCGTCACGCTCGTCACCCCCGCTACGGCGGCCGCCGCGGCCACCACCCGGCTGATCCGCACCGGGTCGCCGAACGTCACCGCGTCGTGCGCGAACAACGCAAGCACCGCCCGCCGCACCGCGTCGTACACGTGCCCGCGCTGGTAGCCGGCGGCCGCGCAGACGTGCAGCTCCAGGTCCACCGGCACCGCCGTCGCGGGTTGCACGACCACGTCGTGCCCGATCCGCCGCACGCCGTCCAGCGCGTGCTCGACCCGGGCCAGGAGCTTCGCGCCAGGCGCGCCGGCGCCGCCGCACCCGCATCCCGTGGTCGTCATCGGCCTCCCCCGATCTCGATGTGCAACCGGCCGTTCTCGGGCCGGTCGCGGTCGTCGTCCAGCTGCGCGACCTCGAGCGGCCCGATCCGCAGCAGCCCGTCGTCCAGCTC
>DASXRB010000912.1:0-2947 GCA_036506875.1 Kribbellaceae bacterium
ACGATCCGGTCCAGCATCGGCGGCACCGCCACCAGCACCGCGTCCGGATGGTCCGCCAGCAGCCGCGTTGTCCGCGCCGCGTCGAACCGCGCGGTCAGCACGGCGGGCATCCCGAACGCCAGCGCCACCGCGAGGAACCCCAGCCCGTACCCGTGGAACAGCGGCGGCAGCAGCACAACCGGCCGTCCCGGCCGCACCGGGATCCGGCTCACCAGCGTCGTCACCGGCATCGCCTGACCGGCTCGCACCCCACCGCGGTCCGCGCCGCGCGGCGCCCCGGTCGTCCCGCTCGTCAGCACCACGAGCCGCCCGGGCCGTACCCGCCGCACCGAACCGGCCCGCCGAGCCGGCGACCGTGGCGGATGACCCGGGCCGGCGCCGAGGACCGGTCGTACGTCGTACACCGGTGGTCCGTCGGGTGGCCCGGCGAGTGCGGGGCAACTGCCGTCGGTGAGAACCAGGCCGACCCGCTCGCGTTCCAGCAGGTCGCGCAGTGCCGGCGCGCCGAGACCGGGGTCGAGCAGCACCACGTCGGCGCCGGTGCGCGCGGCGCCGAGCAGCGCGACCACGAACCCGCGCCCGTTGCGGCACAGCACCCCGAGCCGCCCGTCCGGCACCGCGATCCCCGCGGCGACCCACCCGGCGGCGCGGTCCAGGCCGGCGTACGTCACAGGCCCGGCGTCGTCGACCAACGCCGACCCGCCGGGGTCCCTCCGTGCCGCGAGGGCGCCGAGTGCGGCGAACCCGAGACCGTACCGGCCCACGGACGACGCCAGCGCGAGCGGACCGCGGCCGCGGGTCCGTCGCACCTGGGTCAGCCCGGCGGCCAGCACGAACAGCCCGTGGCCGACGTCCCGGACCGCCCGCGCGCTCATCTCCGCCGGGCCCTGAGCACCGCCGCCGTGGCCGCGTCGTACGGGCCCTGCGCGACCTCGACCACCGGCCGCGCGAGCCGCACCCACCACGGTGTGACCACCCGCGGCCGCGACACCAGCGCCCGGCACACCACCCCCGCGGCGTCGGAAGCGGTCAGCCCGGGCACCCACGGACCGTAGGTCGGCGCCGCCATCGGCGTGTGCACCAGCGGGAAGTGGATCGACGTCACCGCCACCCCGTCGGCGCGGACCTCACCGGACACGCACCGCAACCAGGTCTCGAACGCCGCCTTGGACGCCGAGTACGCCGCCCAGTGGGCGGCCGGCAGGTCCACCCCGACCGTGCTCACGTTCACCACGTGACCGGACCCGCGGGCCCGCATCTGCGGCAGCAGCGCGCCCACCAGGCGTACCGGGCCGAGGTAGTTGACCGCGTCGGTCCGCACGATGTCGCGGAACCGGTCGGTGGTGTCGGCCTGCGAGCGCCGGATCGACTTGCCGGCGTTGCTGACCACGACGTCCACCCTTCCGTGGTCCGCGAGCACCGCCGCCACCAGCGCGTCCACGGCGTCGCCGTCGGTGAGGTCCGCCGGGTAGGCCGCCGCCTGTCCCCCGGCCTTCGCGACCCGGGCTCGCAGCTCGTCGAGCAGCTCGGCCCGCCGGGCCACCAGCAGCACCGTCGCGCCCGCCTCGCCCAGCGCCCGCGCGGTCGCCGCGCCGATCCCGGACGACGCCCCGGTGACCAGCACGACCCGGCCGGCGACCGAGGCGCGCAGCCGTTCCGGGGCCGGCGCCCACCACGCCGGGCCCAGCAACGCGCGGAATGCGGCACTCGTCACAGTCATGGCGTTGGCCAGTGTTGCACCAGCCACAGTTCGTGGACGCCCCCGCACACCGTGAGTCACGCTGGCCGCATGTCCACCGAACTGTTCGAGGCGATCGACCACGTCGGGATCGCGGTGAGCGATTTCGACGCGGCCGTCGCGTACTACGCCGAGAACTTCGGCATGAAGGTCGCGCACGAGGAGGTCAACGAGGAGCAGGGCGTCCGCGAGGCGATGCTCGCGGTCGGCGACTCCGGCTCGTCGATCCAGCTGCTTGCGCCGCTCACCCCGGACTCCGCGATCGGCAGGTTCATCGCCACCAAGGGCGAGGGCATCCAGCAGCTCGCGTACCGGGTGCGCGACATCGACGCGGTCTGCGCGACGCTGCGCGAGCGCGGCCTGCGCTTGCTGTACGACGAGCCGAAGCGCGGCACCGCCGGCTCCCGGGTCAACTTCATCCACCCGAAGTCCGCCGGCGGCGTGCTGGTCGAGCTGGTGGAACCCGCCGTCGCGGGTCACTGACCATTTCGGGAACCGGTCAGACCCGTAGTACCCGTCCTATTGTGGTCGGGTGCTGACCGAGGGCCCCCCGCGCCGACCGGCGCCCACCGGCTTCACCCACGAGGCCTTCGTGTACGACGACGACAAGGCGTTCGTCGAGGGCACCGCAGATTTCGTCCGCGCCGGTGTGACAGCCGGCGAGGCCGTGCTGGTCGCCGTACCCACCGACGCCCTCGAGGCCCTGCGCGCCGAGCTCGCCGACGTCGCGGAGCGGGTCGAGTGGGTCGACATCACCGTCGCCGGACGCAACCCGGCGCGCATCATCCCCTTGTGGCGTGAGCTGGTCGAGACGCACGCCGCGGCCGGGGGCGCGGTCCGCAGCGTCGGACAGCCCGTGTACGCCGGGCGGCGCCCCGCCGAGCTCGCCGAGACGCAGCTGTACGAGGCACTGGTCAACATCGCCTTCGAGCGCGTGCCGCGCTTCCACCTGCGCTGCCCGTACGACGTGCGGGAGGCCGGCGCAGCGCTGATCGACGACCTCGGAACCACCCACCCGGTGGTGCTGAGCGGCATCCCGGTGGACGGCGAGTTCGACCCGGAGGCGGCCGCGGACGTGTTCGCCGAGCCGCTGCCGCCGGCTCCGGCGGACGCCGAGCGGTGGCCGATCGCGATCGCCGAGCTGCACGCGCTGCGCCGGGCCGTGCGGGAGACCGCGCTGAGACACGGCCTGAGCGCCGACCGGGCCGA
>DASXRB010000913.1:0-3806 GCA_036506875.1 Kribbellaceae bacterium
CGTACGACGATCGCCGAGATCCGCGACGCCGGTCTCTACAAGGCCGAGCGGGTCATCACGTCCCCGCAGAACTCGCACATCAGTGTTGCGTCCGGCAACGAGGTGCTGAACTTCTGCGCGAACAACTACCTCGGCCTGGCCGACCACCCGGACGTCATCGCCGCGGCCAAGGCGGCGCTGGACCAGTGGGGCTTCGGGATGGCCTCGGTCCGCTTCATCTGCGGGACGCAGGCGATCCACAAGCAGCTGGAGGCGGCCGTCAGCCACTTCCTGCACACCGACGACACGATCCTGTACAGCTCCTGCTTCGACGCCAACGGCGGGCTGTTCGAGACCCTGCTCGGGGCCGAGGACGCGGTGATCTCCGACGAGCTCAACCACGCGTCGATCATCGACGGCATCCGGCTGTCGAAGGCGCGCCGGTACCGCTACAAGAACCGGGACATGGCCGACCTGGAGGCACAGCTGAAGGACGCCTCCGACGCCCGTTATCGCCTCATCGCCACCGACGGTGTCTTCTCGATGGACGGGTACGTCGCGCCGCTGGACGAGATCTGCTCGCTCGCGGAGCAGTACGACGCGCTGGTGATGGTGGACGACTCGCACGCCGTCGGCTTCGTCGGCCCGAACGGCGGCGGCACGCCGGACCTGTTCGGGGTCCAGGACCGGGTCGACGTGGTGACCGGCACGCTGGGCAAGGCGCTCGGCGGGGCGTCCGGCGGCTACGTGTCCGGCCGGGCCGAGATCGTCGAGCTGCTGCGGCAGCGCTCCCGGCCCTACCTGTTCTCCAACTCGCTGGCTCCGTCCGTGACGGCCGCCTCGCTGAAGGCGATCGAGCTGCTGGAGACCTCCAGCGACCTGCGCGACCGGCTGCGGGCGAACACCGCGCTGTTCCGCACGAAGCTGACCGAGGCCGGGTTCGACGTGCTGCCGGGCGACCACCCGATCGCGCCGGTGATGATCGGCGACGCGGCCGAGGCCGGGCGGCTGGCGGACAAGCTGCTGGAGAAGGGCATCTACGTCATCGGGTTCTCCTACCCGGTGGTCCCGCACGGCAAGGCGCGGATCCGCACCCAGCTGTCGGCCGCGCACTCCACCGAGGACGTCGAGCGCGCCGTCCAGGCCTTCATCGACGCCCGCGCCGAGCTCGCCGGCTGAACCTCACGCGGCGGGTCGCAGTGACTTGAGCAGGGCGATGGCGTCCTTGTCGTCCTCGACGCCGCCGGGTGTCTCGATGACGACCGGCACCCCCGCGACCGCCGGGTGCGCGAGCAGCTCCGCGAAGCACCGCAGGCCGATCCGGCCCTGGCCGATCCGCTCGTGCCGGTCCAGGCACGACCCGCGCGCTCCCTTCGAGTCGTTCGCGTGGACCAGCTGCAGGCGCCCGGGGCCGGCGATGCCGGCCAGGCGGTCGAGCGTGCGCCTCGTCCCGCCGGGCTCGTCCAGCGGAGCGCCGGCGGCGAACACGTGGCAGGTGTCCAGGCAGATCCCGACCTTCGGGTGGAACTCGAGCCGGGCCAGGTAGAGCTCGAGGTCGTCGATTCCCGCGCACAGCGAACGCCCCTGCCCTGCCGTGGGTTCGAGGAGCACTCCGGGGGAATTCGCGTCGAGCGACTCGAGGATCGGCAACAGCGCCTCCCGGACCCGCTTGAGCCCGGCGTCGACGCCGCCCTCGGTGACACAGGAGCCGGTGTGCACGACGACGCCGCGCGCTCCGATCCGGGACGCCCGGACGAGGTTGTGTGACAGGGACCGGATGGAGCTGCGGTAGGTCTGCTCGCCGGGCGCGCCCAGGTTGACGAGGTACGGCGCGTGCACGAACACCGGGACGCCGTGCTCCTCGCACAGGGCGCGGAAGGCCTCGTCGGTTTCGTGACTCCCCTGCGCGAGCGCCCACCCGCGCGGGTTGCCGGTGAACACCTGCAGCGTCTCCGCGCCGATCTCGCGACCTCGCGCGAACGCCTGTGCCACGAGCCCCCTGGCCGTAGGCACCTGAGCGCCCACGGGTGATGGACGTCGACCACCGGAACTCGCCATTGACCTCATTGTGGCTCGTTGTCGGCGGCACGTGTCACGATGCGCGGGTGGGCGAGCTGACGACACGTGACCTGAACCGGGCGACGCTGGCCCGGCAACTGCTGCTGGAGCGGCACGAGCTGCCGGTCACCGAGGCGGTCGAGCGGCTGGCCGGGATGCAGGGGCAGGAGCCGAAGCACCCGTTCATCGGGCTGTGGACCCGGCTCGCCGGGTTCGAGACAGGGGACCTGCACGACGCGCTGCACGACCGCCGGCTGGTGCGCGCGACGATGATGCGCGGCACGCTGCACCTGGTCAGCGCGGCCGACTACATGTCGTACCGCTCGACGCTGCGACCCGTCTTGGAGGCGGGGCTCGCGGTGCTGGGCGACCGGGCCGCCGGGCTCGAGCCGGACAAGGTGACCGCTGCCGCGACCGGGCTGCTGGCCGAGCGCGGGCCGCTGACGTTCGCGGACATCCGCGCCGCGCTGCAGGAGCGGTTCCCGGACGTCAACGACCGTGCGCTCGGCTACGCCACCCGGATGCTGGTGCCGCTGGTCATGGTCCCGGACGACAGCCGCTGGTCGTTCCCCGCGAACGCGCCGTTCACGCCGGCCGAGAGCTGGCTCGGCGCGAAGCCTGAGCCCGAAGCGGCCGCCGAGGAGTTCCTCCTCAGATACCTGGCCGCCTTCGGGCCGGCCACCCCGCAGGACTTCCAGACCTGGTCCGGGCTGCAGAAGGCGAAGCCGCTGTTCGACGCCGTCCGCGACCGCCTCACCGAGCTGACCGCCGACGGCAAGACCATGTACGACGTACCCGAGGCGCCCCGCCCGGGTGAGGACGCCGCGGCGCCGCCGAGGTATCTCCCGGAGTTCGACAACCTGCTGCTGTCCCACGCCGTACGCACCCGGATCATCGACGACGCCCACAAACCGGCCGTGTTCACGAAGAACCTGCGCGTCAAGTCGACGTACCTGATCGACGGCCGGGTCGCCGGCCTGTGGACGACCGAGGTGAAACGCGGCACGGCGACGCTCAGGATCACCCCGTTCGGCCGGCTGCTGAAGCGGGACGCGGCCGCTCTGGAGAAGGAGGGCGCCGCGCTGCTGCGGTTCGCCGAGCCCGACGCGAAGGCCTACGCGTTCATCGTCGAGTGAGTCCGTTCTCACACGCGGATCGCTTCCACGAAGGCGATCCGCGTCGTGAGATAGGGACATGAGCGTTCCGACCGTCAGTACCGACAACGGCGTCGAGATCCCGCAGCTGGGACTCGGCGTGTGGCAGATCGACGACCGCATCGTGCCGGAGGTGGTGACCGCCGCGTTCGAGGCGGGCTACCGGCACGTCGACACGGCGGCGGTCTACCGCAACGAACGCGGCGTCGGGCAGGCGATCGCGGCCTCCGGGCTGCCGCGCGACGACCTGTTCGTCACCACCAAGGTGTGGAACAACGACCAGGGGTACGACGCCACCCTGCGCGCCTTCGACGCGAGCCTGGCGCGCCTCGGCCTCGACCGGGTCGACCTGTACCTCATCCACTGGGCGGCTCCGAAGCGCGACCGCTACGTCGACACCTGGCGCGCGCTGGAGAGGCTGTACGCCGACGGGCGGGTGCGCGCGATCGGCGTGTCGAACTTCCACATCCCGCACCTGCGGCGGCTGTTCGACGAGACCGACGTGCGCCCGGCGGTGAACCAGATCGAGCTGCACCCGCGGCTGCCGCAGGACGAGCTGCGCGCCTTCCACGCCGAGAACGACATCGTCACCGAGGCCTGGAGCCCGCTGGCGCG
>DASXRB010000914.1:0-3228 GCA_036506875.1 Kribbellaceae bacterium
GTCAAACCTTGCGGTCGGTCCGGTACGCCGAGACCACCAGGAAGCCCGGTTCGGCGACCGCGTCGATCCGGCAGCCCGCCGCGATGACGGCGTTCAGGTACGTCGAGAACGGCCGGTGGAAGCCGTCTCCGTCCGGCCGCACCTCGTCGTACTCGTCCCAGCCGCCGGTGAAGTCCAGCGGGTGCTCGACGGAGAACACCAGCTGCCCGCCCGGCTTGAGGGCACGCACAGCCGTGCGAAGGGCGGTCTTCCAGTCCTCGACGGTGCCCAGGACCAGGTCGGCCAGCACCGCGTCGTACACGGGCTGGAACTGGACCTCGCCGAGCCCGGCCCGGATCACCGGCGCGCCGTCCGCGACCGGCACGCCGGACGGCGCGAGCAGGATCACGTCGGCGCCGCGGGTGGTGAGCAGCAGGCCGACCCGGCCGGGCCGGTCACCGGCGTACAGGATGCGGCGTCCGGTGACGTCGCCGAGCACGGCCAGGACCGCCGGGTCCAGCTTCTGCTCGACGTCGCCGGCCCGGACCATTCGCACAGTATGACGACGAATGCGCGCGCCGGGGAGCGGTGCGTCAGACCGCCTGTCGGCGGTCCTGGAGCTCAGTCCTCGAAGTCGTCGTCGGCGAGGCCGAAGTCGTCGCCCGCGTCGTCCAGCAGGCCGTCGTCGTCGAGGTCGTCGAAGGCGTCGTCGGCGTCCACGTCGCCGTCGTACTCCTCGTCGAACTCGTCGTCGAAATCGTCGCCGGGGTCCGAACCAATGCTCATGGCATCTCCTTCACTCACACTCCGACCGCAAAATGCTCTCGTGGACGGTCGCCGCGTCGCAACAGGGCAGCGCCAAACAGGAAGGGATCTCAGTCCGCGAGCACCAGCTCGACGAGGTGCTCGGCGATCGCCAGCGACGACGTCGCGGCCGGGGACGGCGCGTTGCGCAGGCTGGTCACCCGGCCGCTGCGGGTCAGCCGGAAGTCGTCGACCAGCGACCCGTCGAGCGCCAGCGCCTGGGCCCGTACGCCGCTCGGCCCGGGCACCAGGTCGGAAGGACGCAGCTCCGGGACGTAGCGCCGCGCGGCGGCCACGAACGCACGCCGGCGCAGCGACCCGTCGAGCTCGCGCAGCCCGGTCCGCCAGTGCGTCCGCGCGAACCGCCGGAACCCGGGCCAGGCCACCACGTCCCGCAGGTCCGCCGCGGACACGTCCCGCCGGCGATACCCCTCGCGGGCGAGGGCGAGTACGGCGTTGGGCCCGACCAGGACCGCGCCGTCGACCCGCTTCGTGAGGTGGACGCCGAGGAACGGGTAGCGCGGGTCGGGAACCGGGTAGACCAGGCCGCGGACCAGGTCGCGGCGCTCCGGCCGGAGCAGGTGGTACTCACCCCGGAACGGCACGATCCGCGGGTCCGGGTCGTCACCGGCCAGCACCGCCAGCCGGTCGGCGTGCAGCCCGGCGCACACGATCACGTGGTCGAACGCCTCGTCCACCCCGTCACCCGTGACCACGACCTCGTCGGCCTTCGCGGCCAGCCCGGTCACCCGCACGCCGAGCCGTACCGCGGCGCCGGCGGCCTCGGCATCCGCGGCGAGCGCACGGGTGACGGCGGCGAAGTCGGTGATCGCGGTCGCCGGCGAGTGCAGCCCGGCCACGCCCCGCACGTGCGGCTCCACCTCGCGCAGCCCGGCCGCGTCGAGCCGTCGTACCCCGGGGACGCCGTTGCGGCGGGCCCGGTCCTCGATCGCGTCGAGCCGGGCGGTCTCGGTGTCGTCCAGCGCGACCAGCACCTTGCCGCACTCGTCGTACGGCAGCCCGCGCCCGGCGCAGAACTCCTTCAGCAGCACGGCGCCGCGCCGGCACAGCCGGGCCTTCAGCGAGCCCGGCTCGTAGTACAGCCCGGCGTGCACGACGCCGCTGTTGTGCCCGGTCTGGTGCGTGGCGAGTGCCGGTTCCTTCTCCAGCAGCGTCACGTCGGCACCGGGTACGACGGTGCTCAGCCTGCGGGCGACCGCCGTACCGATGATGCCGCCGCCGACCACCGCGAACCTGAGCGCTGCCACCGGCCCATCGTGTCAGTGTCCACTAATGCTCGTGGTCGAGCTGTCCGCGGATCTCACCTCCGGGGTACTTCGACGAGTGCACGTTGGCGTACGCCGTACCGGACCGGATCGCCGCGACCAGCTCGTTGAACTCGCCGGCCGCGATCCCCTGCCCGGCCGGGCCGATCACGTCGGCCGGGTGCAGCGTGCCCTCGACGACACCCGGCTGTGCCGGGCAGGCCGGCGTGCCCGCCGGGCCGTTGCCGAGGTTGCTGCACAGGAAGACCGAGATGCCGCCGCTCTGCGCACGGCCACCGAGGTGGATGTGCGACTGCAGCACGCTGCCCTCCAGCCCGTCGTACTCGAGCCGGTAGGTGATCGTCTGCGCGCCGTCGTCGATCCGGATCGAGACGTCGCCGGCGCCGGTCGTCGACAACGCCAGCGGATCCTCCTGGTAGCCGGTCAGCGGCACCTGGATGACCGAGCTGCGCTCGTCGTCCGCCACCGCCACCGACCCCGTCGCCGCGGCCGTCACCAGCACCACCGCGATCACCACTCCCCGTACCACGCGATACCTCACGAATGGCCTCACGAACGCCACCTCCCCTGGCTCGGAGCCCTGTTACGGCCCTTTCTACGCCTGGCCCCGGCGCCTGGGAAGTAGTTGAGCCTTCATCCGACGTGGACCCAGGGGCGGTTGCTGCGGTCCGGCTCGGCGCGGCGCAGCACCTCCCGGGTCACCGGCGGCACGTCGCCCTCGCCGGAGATCAGGTAGCGCATCAGGAAGTAGACCGGGTTGCCCTCGGCCCAGGCGAAGTACGCGTGCGGCATCGTCTGCGTGTCGTCCCGGATCCGCAGCAGCAGCGCGGCGATCGCGTTCGGCACGCTCGGGCTCTCCACCTTGAGGATCCGGTACCCGAACCGCTCCTCGCCGACCACGTCCAGCTCGGTCTCGAACTGCGACGCGTCAGACAGCGTCACCTCGAGGAACACCACGTCCTGGTCGTCCGGGATGTGGCTGACCTCGCGCTGTTCGGCCTCCTTCTCCCGGTACTCGGTCTCGTCGCGTTCGTCCGGCTCGTTCGCGATGATCCGGATCGTGCCGGCCGCCGCCGCCTCGTCGATGATCCGCCGCGCCTCGGCGTCGAACCGGATGTCGGTGGCGCGCAGCTCGAGCGACCGGGTGGCACGCGAGACC
>DASXRB010000915.1:0-5499 GCA_036506875.1 Kribbellaceae bacterium
GCGGGTGCAGGCGCCGCCGAACCTGGTCGACCTGGACGAGTGCCGGCTGCTGCTCGCGGCCGGCGTGGACGACTTCGGCGGGGTGTCCCCGCTGACCCCGGACCACGTGAACCCGGAGCGGCCGTGGCCGCATCTGGACGACCTGACGAAGGTGACCGCGGACGCCGGTTTCACCTTGCGGGAAAGGCTCACCGCGCACCCGGAGTACCTGCGCGAGCCGTGGCTGGACCCGCGGCTGCGACCGCACGTGGACGCGCTCGTCGACCCGGCCACGGGGCTGGCGAACGAGGGGGCGCGGCCGGTCGGCCTGCCGTGGCAGGAGCCGGACGGCGGCTGGGGCGACGCGGGCCGGACCGACCTGCACACGGCGATCGACACCGAGGGGCGCCGTACCGAGACCCGCTCGGACTTCGACGCCGCCTACGGCGACTGGGACGCGCTGCGTGAGGACGTCGCGGGACGCTCGGCCCCGGAGCGGCTCACCGGTGACGTGAAGGCCGCGCTGGCGGCCGCCGAGCGGGACCCGGCCGGGCTGTCCGACGCCGAGGCGCTCACGCTGATGACCGCGACCGGGCCGGCGCTGGACGAGCTGGCCCGGATCGCGGACCAGTTGCGCAAGGCAACGGTCGGTGACGACGTGACGTACGTGGTCAACCGGAACATCAACTTCACCAACGTCTGCTACACCGGCTGCCGGTTCTGCGCGTTCGCGCAGCGCCGTACCGACGCCGACGCGTACTCGCTGTCGATGGACGAGGTGACGAACCGCGCACACGAGGCGTGGGTGGTGGGCGCCACCGAGGTCTGCATGCAGGGCGGCATCCACCCGGACCTGCCGGGCACGGCGTATGCCGACCTGGTGCGGGCGGTCAAGGACCGCGTGCCGGAGATGCACGTGCACGCGTACTCGCCGATGGAGATCGTGAACGGCTCGGTGCGCACCGGGCTGTCGATCGAGGAGTTCCTGCTGTCGGTCAAGGAGGCCGGGCTGGACAGCATCCCGGGGACGGCCGCCGAGATCCTCGACGACGACGTGCGCTGGATCCTAACCAAGGGGAAGTTGCCGACGGCAACGTGGATCGAGGTGATCGGCACCGCGCACCGGGTCGGCCTGCCGTCGTCGTCCACGATGATGTACGGCCACGTGGACGCGCCGCACCACTGGGTCCAGCACCTGCGCACGATCGCTGCGGTGCAGGACGAGACCGGCGGGTTCACCGAGTTCGTACTGCTGCCGTTCGTGCACACGAACGCGCCGATCTACCTCGCCGGAGTGGCGCGGCCGGGCCCGACGTACGACGAGAACCGGGCGGTGCACGCGATGGCGCGGATCATGCTGCACGGGCGGATCGACAACATCCAGTGCTCGTGGGTGAAGCTCGGCGTCGACGGCTGCGTGGACGTGCTGAACGGCGGCGTGAACGACCTCGGCGGCACGCTGATGGAGGAGACCATCAGCCGGATGGCGGGCTCCCAGCACGGCTCGGCGAAGTCCGTCGAGGAGCTCACCGCGATGGCCACCGCCGCCGGCCGCCCCGCCCGCCAGCGCACCACCACGTACGGCGAGGTCCCGGCCCGCCGCGGCGAAGCGCTCGGCCTGGTCTAGCCGCTGCCACAAGGGCCCGGCGAACGCCGACACGCCGGGTCACAAGGGCCCGATGATGGGGCTGGTTGTTCAGGCTGCGTTCAGGGACGCTGGGGGAGGATGGGCCGGCGTGGAGGCGAGCGCGGATGCGGGTGCTGGTGGTGGAGGACGAGCGGCGGCTCGCCGCCGGGCTGCACGCCGGCCTCGAGGCGGAGGGGTTCGCGGTCGACGTCGCGCTGAGCGGGACCGACGGGCTCTGGCTGGCGCGGGAGAACCCGTACGACGTGCTGGTGCTGGACCTGATGCTGCCAGGGGTGGACGGGTTCGAGATCTGCCGGACGCTGCGGGACGAGGGCACCTGGACGCCGGTCATGATGCTGACCGCGCGCGACGCCGACTCCGACCAGGTTCGCGCCTTCGACGCCGGTGCGGACGACTACCTGACGAAACCGTTCTCCTACGCCGTCCTGCTGGCCCGGCTGCGCGCGCTGCTGCGGCGGGGCGCGGCGGAGCGGCCGGCGGTGCTGAAGGCCGGTGACCTGCGGGTGGACCCGGCGGCGCGGCGGGCCTGGCGGGGTGAGGTCGAGCTGGACCTGACCGCGCGCGAGCTCTCGGTGCTGGAGTACCTGGTCCGGCGGCGGGGTGACGCGGTGTCGAAGCGGGACATCCTCGAGCACGTGTGGGACTACGACTTCGAGGGCGACCCGAACATCGTCGAGGTGTACGTGCGCCGGCTGCGCAACAAGCTCGACCGCCCGTTCGGCCGGGCGGGTATCGAGACGCTGCGCGGCGCGGGCTACCGGCTGGACGCGAGCGGCGGATGAGTGTGCGGGCCCGGCTGACCGCGACCGCCGTCCTGGTGGTCGGCATCGCCCTGGTCGCCGGTGGCGCCGCGCTCGTGTGGCTCATCGGCTCCGCGCTCACCGACCAGGTCTGCGCGACCGCGAAGGACCGCGCCGCCGAGATCGCCGCCCAGGTTGCGCACGGCAACAGCTCCGGTCTCGGGACCGCCGGCGAGCTGGTGCGGGTCGTCGACGCCACCGGCCGGGTCGTCACCGCGAGCGACGCCGTGCCGCTCGACCCCGCGCCGCTGCGGACCTGCCGCCGGTACGAGCCCGAAGCGCTGGACGACGACTACCTGGTCGCGGCGGCGGCCGTGCCGGGCATGTCGCGGCCGCTGACGGTGGTCGTCGGCGAGCCCCTGGTCGACGTGGTGGAGTCCACCCACCTGCTGACCCGGGCCCTGCTCCTCGGCCTGCCGCTGCTGTTGCTGCTCGTCGGTGCCACCAGCTGGTACGTCACCGGCCGCACGCTCGCGCCGGTGACCGCGATCCGCCGCGAGGCGGACCGGATCACCGCCGCCGGCCTGGACCGCCGCGTCCCGCAGCCGGACAGCCGCGACGAGATCGCCCGGCTGGCCGAGACCGTCAACCGGATGCTCGACCGGCTCGAACGCGCCCAGGCGAGCCAGCGCCGGTTCGTCTCCGACGCCTCCCACGAGCTGCGATCGCCTGTCGCGACGATCCGCCAGTACGCCGAGCTGGCGCTCGCGCACCCCGGCCGTACGACGCTGCCGGAGCTGGCCGGGACCGTGCTGGCCGAGAACCTGCGGATCCAGCGCCTGGTCGACGACCTGCTGCTGCTCGCCCGCGCCGACGAACGCCTGCTGACGTTGACCATGGCGACCGTCGACCTGGACGACCTGGTCTTCGAGGAGGCCCGGCAGCTGCGCGAGACGACCGCGCTGGGCGTCCGCACCGAGCGGGTGTCGGCCGGCCAGGTGCGCGGTGACGAGGCGGCGCTGCGCAGGATGCTGCGCAACCTCGGCGAGAACGCCGCGAGGTACGCCCGCCGCACGGTCGCGTTCTCGCTCGCCGAGCGCGACGGGCACGTCGTACTGGAGGTCTCCGACGACGGCCCGGGCGTACCGGAGGCGGACCGGGAGCGGGTCTTCGAGCGGTTCGTCCGGCTGGCCGGCGACCGCGGACGCGACGACGGCGGCACCGGACTCGGCCTGTCGATCGTGGCCGAGGTGGTCCGTGCGCACGGCGGCACGGTCGCGGTGGCGGACAGCCCGCTGGGCGGCGCCCGGTTCGAGGTCGCGCTGCCCGGGGCCTGAGTCCGGCGGCGGGTTCAGCGAGGGTTCAGCGACGCGGGTGGACGGTGGTGGTCGGGCCGAAGGGAGTCCGCCGTGAAGCACTGGTCACGCTCGACCGTCGCCGTCGCCACAGCACTCGCCGCGACCGCCACGCTGCCGGCGGCCTGCACCGGCTCCGGCTCGGCACCGTCGCCCTCGACGTCCTCGGTCGCCCCGACCACGGCCGCTCCGTCACCCACGACGTCGCCGACGCCGGCCCCCGTCGTACGACGGATGCCCATCGGCCCCGCCTGCGTCCGCCCTGAAGGTGGCAAGGGCTGCCTGCCGCTCGCGCCCGCGTCGCGCCGTGTCGACCTGATCGAGCCGGTGTTCTCCCATCCCACCGCGGTCACCAACCCGCTGCACCCGACCGCCCGTCCCGCACAGGTCGTGTACGGCGGCACCGTGGACGGCAAGCCGTTCCGCACCGAGGTGACCCGGCTGCCCGGCGTCAAGGTGATCCACTGGCAGGGCCAGACCATCCCGGCACTCGTCTCGCAGTACCTGGCATACTCCGACGGCCGGGTCGCCGAGGTCGCGCTGGACTGGTTCGCGCAGGCCGACGACGGCGCGGTGTGGTACCTCGGCGAGGACGTCCGCGAGTACGAGGACGGCGTCGTCGCCACCACCGAGGGCTCCTGGGAGGCCGGCAAGGGCGCGCCGCCCGCGATGATCATGCCCGCCACCCCGCGCACCGGCGCCGTCTACCGCTCCGAGAACGCCCCCGGCCTCGTCTTCGAGCAGGACACCGTGCTGGCCACCGGCCGGACGGTCACCGGGCCCAGCGGCGCGGTCGCCGGCGCGATCGTGGTCGCCGAGCTCCAGGCCGACGGCGCCCGCGAGAACAAGGTCTACGCGCCCGGCTACGGCGAGTTCTCCACCGCCACCGAGGGCGAGCTCGAAGCCGTCTCGATCGCCGTCCCGGCCGACACCCGCCCCGGCCCGGTCCCGGCCCGGCTGACCGCCCTGTCGCGCGCCGTCCGCACGATGTACGACGATGTCGCCGCCGGCAACGGATCCGGCGCGGCGTACAGGTCGCTGCGGAAGGCCTGGCGGAGCTACCGGCCCGGCGGATCGCTGCTCGACCGGCAGATGGGCCGCGACATCGCCCTGCTCGGCCGGGCGATCGGGAACCCGGAGGCCGCCCGGGCCGCCGCTCTGCGGGTGGCGCAGAACGAGCTCGACCAGCGCCTGCGGTACGTGCCGCTGGCAACGATCGAGCGGGCGCGGTTCGAGCTGTGGCGACGCCAGACGGCCGTCGACGCCCGCGCCGGCGACGCGGCATCGGTCTCCGGCGACGTGGCCAGCCTGCGCTGGACCTGGGACCGGGTCCGGCCGGCCGTGAGTGCCGCGGTCGCCCGCCGGGTCGACGGCCGGCTCCGGACCGCGGCCCATGCCGGTCCTCGCACCGCTGCGCGCATCGTCGCCGCCGTCCGGCTGTCCTGACCGAGGGCCTGCGGTTCGAGGACCTACGACCGGGGCGGCGATGGTCGTGTCCGGGTATAACCGCACGTATGACGAGCAGGCAGCGGTGGTTCGAACCGGCGCTCTTCCAGCATCTGCCGCCCGAGGAGTGCCGTGAGCTCATGGACACCAAGACGGTGGGACGCGTCGGCTTCAACGGGCCGGACGGTCCGCAGGTGCTGCCGGTGAACTACGTCGTCCTTCGCCGCGACATCTACTTCCGGACCGCCGCCGGGAGCGCCCTCGCCAACGCGATGCGCGACACCCGCGTGGCGTTCGAGATCGACGACATCGACGAGTTCAACGAGAACGG
>DASXRB010000916.1:0-5163 GCA_036506875.1 Kribbellaceae bacterium
CTCACTTACACCGTCCGGGGCGGCACCGTCGACGCGCCCGGCGTCGCGAGCCTGTACGTCGACGGCCGGCTGGTTGCCACGAACAACAGCATCACCTCGCGGCCCGGGAGGCTCGGCGAGCCCGACGGTGCCACGTCGTACAACTGGCTGGGGCGCTCGGCCTACCCCGGCGACAACTCGTTCAAGGGAACGCTGCGGGACTTCCGCGTCTATCCGCGCGAGCTGAGCCAGGACGAGGTCACGGCCCGGATGCGCGCGAAGGCGCAGGAGGCCGTCGACGCCGTACAGCTGGCCGACGCCGGCGGGGTGCGCGGCAACCTGACCCTGCCCACGACCGGCCCCTACGGGTCGACCCTCGCGTGGTCCTCGAGCGATCCCGGCGTGGTCACCGCGACCGGTGAGGTCACCCGCCCGGCTCACGGCGAGCATGCCGTCACGGTGACCCTCACGGTGGCCGGCACGCTGGGCGGCGTCACGGCGACGCGCGACATACCGGTCACGGTGCTGCCGATGCCGGCGGTGGAGCCGTTCGCCGGCTACACGTTCCCGTACTTCGCGGGGGAGAGCACCGCGGACGGGGAGAAGATCTACGTCGCCGCGAGCCACGGCGACGACCCGCTGACGTGGGACCAGCTCAACGACGGCAAGCCCGTGCTGGCCTCCACGATGGGCGAGCAGGGACTGCGCGACCCGTTCATCATGCGCTCGCACGAGGGCGACAAGTTCTACCTGCTCGCCACCGACCTGAAGATCTACGGCGGCAACACCTTCTCCGAGGCCCAGGAGTCCGGCAGCACGTCGCTCATGATCTGGGAGTCCACCGACCTGGTGCACTGGGGGAGCCAGCGGATGGTCCGGGTCTCCTCGGACTACGCCGGCAACACCTGGGCGCCGGAGGCCTTCTACGACGACGGGTCGGGCCAGTACGTCGTCTACTGGGCCTCGAACCTGTACCCGACGACGGACGTGGCCTCGCGCGACTACACCACGTCGTACAACGGGATGATGTACGCCACGACGCGCGACTTCCGCACCTTCAGCGAGGCCAGGCCCTGGGTCGACGTCACGCGCGGCACCGGGAGAGGCATGATCGACGCCACCGTGGTCCGGGACGGCGACACGTTCTACCGCTTCATCAAGGACGAGGCGTCGATGACCGTGCGCGAGGAGAGGTCGACGGACCTGATGGCGGTCGTCACCGGGTCGTTGCCGACGACAACGTCCTCGCCCTGGACGCTGGTGCGCGAGCAGGTGGGCGTCGGCCAGCCCAACCCGTGGGGCGGCACGTTCACCAACGGCGAGGGGCCCACGGTCTACCGGGACAACCACGACCCGGCGCGGTGGTACATGCTCATCGACCAGCCGAGCTACCACGGCGGCCGGGGCTACATGGCCTTCACCACCGACGACATCGGCTCGGGCGACTGGACCTCGCTGCCGGAGGCACAGCTGCCGCCCAACCCGCGGCACGGCTCGGTGATACCGGTGACCCAGACCGAGCTCGACGCGCTCCGCGGGGCGCTGCAGCCCGGCCTGCTGGCCACGTCCGGCGCCGCGGTCACGGTCACCACCCGGCAGGGCGTCGCCCCGGCGCTGCCCACCACGGTGCCGGTGACCTACGCCGACGGCAGCACCCGCGCCACCGCGGTGACCTGGGACCCGGTCGCCGCGGACGACTACGCGTCGTGGGGCGGCTTCGAGGTGCACGGCACCTTGGACGGCGGCCAGGTGGTCCGCGCCACCGGCATCGTGCGCGTCACCGACGCGGCGGATCCGACGGTCGTCCTCGCCACCGACCCGGCCACGCCGGACGGGACGGCCGGCTGGTTCCGGCACGACGTCACCGTCGAGGCACGGGCCGCGGACGAGGCCGGCGGCAGCGGCGTGGACGACGTCGAGCTCTCCCTCGACGGCGGTGCGTGGTCCTCGGCGGCCGGCGGTACGACGACGCTGGGCCTGCCGTACGACGGCCGCCACACCGTGCGCGCGCGGTCGGTCGATGTCAGCGGCAACATGTCGGCCACAGCAGAGGTCTCGGTGCTGCTCGACCGTGCCCCCGCGGTGAGCCGGGCGGTCTGGGACGACGCGTCGCGGACCATCGCGATCAGGGCGGCCGACGACACGTCCGGAGTGAGCAGGGTCGAGTACCAGGTCGACGACGAGACGACGTGGCACACCTACGGCGCGCCGCTGTCCTTCGGCGTCGAGGCGTCGGTGGTGCGCTACCGCGCCGTGGACGTCGCCGGCAACACCGAGCAGACCAACACGCTGTTCGTCCCGCGAGGTCCCGGAGAGCTCGACGCGACCACGACGTCGGCGACCATGAGCAAGTCCGGCGTCAGGGTGGGGACGCCCGTGACCGTCGGCGTCACGGTGAGCGGCGGCACCCGCACCCCGGCCGGCACCGTCCGGGTGCTCGCCGGTGGCGACCTCGAGGTCGGCCGGGGTGAGCTCGCCGGGGGCAGCGTCACCGTCGCTGTCGACACCCGGGCTCTGGGGGTCGGCAAGTGGCCGCTCACGGTGGTCTACGGCGGAGACGCCAACCATGCGGGCTCGCAAACAACGGTGGAGCTCAGGGTGACGAAGTAAAAGCACTGCCGGTGGCCGTGCTCGGCCTACGATGAGCGTCATGCCGCAACCACAGGGTGACAGGAACGGCGCCACGCGTTCGCCGAGCATGGCCGACGTCGCCGCCCGTGCGGGCGTGTCGCACCAGACCGTGTCCCGCGTGCTCAACGAGTCTCCCCTCGTACGGGAGGAGACACGTTCGCGCGTCCTGACCGCCATCGAGGAGCTCGGCTACCGCCGCAACAAGGCGGCGCGGGTGCTGGCCACCAACCGGTCCGGGCGGATCGGCATGATCTCGGCCCACCTGGCCCTGCACGGCCCGAGCATGATCGCGCTGGCCGTGCAGGACGCCGGCTACGAGGCCGGGTACGACGTCTCGCTGGTGGCGCTGTCCGAGCTGTCGGCGGACTCGCTGCAACGCGCGGTCGACCGTCTTCTGGACGAGGCGGTCGAGGCCATCGTCATCGCGGTGGCACATCGCGGCGCGCTGGAGACCACCAGGTCACTGCGCCTGACGGTCCCGGTCGTCCTGGTCCAGGGCGTCGTACCGGGACAGGCGATGGCCGCGGGCATCGACCAGGAGAAGGGAGCCCTGCTGGCCACCGAGCACCTGCTCGACCTCGGCCACTCGCACGTCGCACATGTGACGGGACCCCTGGACTGGATCGAGGCCGGTCAGCGCCGGGCCGGCTGGCTGCGGGCCCACGAGCTGCGCGACCTGCTTCCGGGCCCGGAGCTCACCGGAGACTGGTCCGCGGCGAGCGGGTACGCGGCCGGGCTGCGGATCGCGGGCGACCCGTCGGTCACCGCGGTGTTCGTGGCCAACGACAGCATGGCGCTCGGGCTCCTGCGTGCCCTGCACGAGCGTGGACGCGCGGTGCCCGGGGACGTGAGTGTCGTCGGCTTCGACGACGTCCCGGAGGCGGCGTACTTCTGGCCCGCACTCACGACGGTCAGCCAGCAGTTCTCGACCCTGGGACGGCGGGCCGTGGAGCTCGCGCTCCGGGCGCTGGCGGGGGAGCCGGAGCCGGGCACCGGGCTGGTCGAGCCCGAGCTCGTCGTACGCGCGTCCACCGCCGCGCCCGTACACCGCTGAGGTGCGGTGATGTTAGCGTTCACACATGACGGTCGACAGGTTCGGGCTGCTGGCGGACGGGCGTGAGGTACGCCGGATCGTGCTCGGGAGGCCGCCCGGTCCCGTCCTGCACCTGCTCGACCTGGGGGCGACGGTCCACCGGCTGGAACTGACCTGTGGCGACGGCGTGCGGCGCAACGTCGTCCTCGGTCATGCCACGCCGGAGCACTACCTCGCGTCGGGCGACTACCTCGGCGGAACCATCGGGCGCTACGCCAACCGCGTCGCCGCCGGACGGTTCCGGCTCGGCGGGCGTGAGGTGCGGCTCGGCGCCCACGACCGGGGCAACCACCTGCACGGCGGTCCCGACGGCTTCGACCGGAGGATGTGGAGCCTGCTCGACCACGACGACCTCCACGCTGTGCTCGCGCTGCACAGCCCGGACGGCGACCAGGGGTTCCCGGGTGCCCTGCGGGCGGTGGTGCGGTTCGAGGTGACGGACGCCGGCGTGCGGGTCTGGTTCGAGGCGACCACCGACGCGTCGACCGTGGTCAACCTGACCAGTCACGCCTACTTCAACCTCAACGGCTCCGGGACGGTCGACGAGCACGCGCTGCAGGTGTTCGCCGACAGCTACACGCCTGTTGACGCGTCGGGCATCCCGCTGGGCGGCCACGCGCCGGTCGCCGGCACGCCCTTCGACTTCCGGGAGGCCGCGGTCCTGGGGCCGGCCGTGCGCTCGGGAGATGAGCAGATCGCCTCGGCGCGCGGGATCGACCACAACTTCGTGCTGCGCGGACGTGGCCCGCGGCCGGCGGCGGTGCTGGAGTCGCGGCAGGCCGGCACGCGCCTGGAGCTGCGCACCGACCAGCCCGGTCTGCAGGTCTACACGGGCAACTTCTTCGACGGCAGCAGCCGGTCCGCCGAGGGGCGGCTGTACCGGCAGGGTGACGGCATCGCCCTCGAACCACAGCTGTTCCCCGACTCGCCGAACCGTCCGGACTTCCCGTCCGCCGTCCTGGAGCCGGGTGACGTCTACCGGTCGACGCTGGAGTGGGCGTTCACGACGGTGGCCCCGGGTGGATGAGCCGCGCGCCGGTGAAGTGAGCGTTCACATCGTGATGGTCCGAGGTCTTGACGGCGCAGGATGTTAACGCTCACACTCGACGCCAGTGACACCGGTCACAACGCGGCAGTTCCACGGATCTGGAGGAAAGACAGTGGTGAAGAAGACCCTGATCGCCGCGAGCGCGATCACCCTGAGCTCGGTGGTTCTCACCGCGTGCGGAGGCTCGAGCGCCGCGAAGGGCAACGACGGCACGATCACCATGGGCTTCGCCCAGGTCGGCGCCGAGAGTGGCTGGCGTACCGCGAACACCAAGTCCGTCCAGGAGAGCGCCAAGACCGCCGGTATCGACCTGAAGTTCTCCGACGCCCAGCAGAAGCAGGAGAACCAGATCAAGGCGATCCGCTCCTACATCCAGCAGAAGGTCGACGTCATCGCCTTCAGCCCGGTCGTG
>DASXRB010000917.1:0-3024 GCA_036506875.1 Kribbellaceae bacterium
CGGTGGTCGTCGTCGAGGCGGTCGCTCCACAGCGGCCCGGCGTACGCCTGGATCGTCGCCAGCACCCGGTCGCGCGGCGCGTCCCAGTTGTCGAGACCGCCGATGACGAGCAGACCGCACTGGCGGTCCCAGCTGAGCGCCCAGTGCGGCGAGCGGCGCCACGGCACCAGCGGCCGGACCGCGAGCTGCTGCGACCCGCGCAGCCCGACCAGCCCGACCAGCCCGACCGCGGCCAGGTCCGCCCACGGCAGGTGCAGCGCGCGCGACCCGAACTGCCCGCTGACGGTGAGGCCGTCGTCGTCCAGCCGCAGCTCGAACCAGGTCCGCAGCGTGAGCGCCAGGATCGCGACCGGGACGAGCGCGAGCAGCTGGCAGGCGATGAACAGCGCCATACCGGTGATCGGCGACAGCATGAGGACGGCGCCCACCCCGAGCAGCACCGTGATCACGCTGAGCGCGGGGAACGCGACCACGGCGACGGCCCGGGCCGCCGAGCTCGGCCGGAAGACGACGGGTTCCGCCACATGTCAAAGCCTATGAGGCGGTACGACGGTGCGCGGCGGCACGCGGCACGGATCGTTGCACGCGAACCGCGCCGAGTGTCGGCCATGGGCCGTAGGGTGGTGCTGTGAACCGGCGGATCTTCGGGCTCGAGAACGAGTACGGCGTCACCTGCACGTTTCGCGGCCAGCGGCGGCTGACCCCGGACGAGGTGGCGCGGTACCTGTTCCGCCGGGTCGTGTCCTGGGGGCGCAGCAGCAACGTGTTCCTGCGCAACGGTGCCCGGCTCTACCTCGACGTCGGCTCCCACCCGGAGTATGCGACCGGCGAGTGCGACAGCGTCATCGACCTGATCGCGCACGACAAGGCCGGCGAGCGGATTCTCGAGGGGCTGCTGGTCGACGCGCAGAAGCGGCTGCACGACGAGGGCATCTTCGGCGACGTGTTCCTGTTCAAGAACAACACCGACTCGGCCGGGAACTCCTACGGGTGCCACGAGAACTACCTGGTCAGCCGGCACGGCGACTTCGCGAAGCTCGCCGACGTGCTGATCCCGTTCCTGGTGACCCGGCAGATCATCTGCGGCGCCGGCAAGGTGCTGCAGACCCCGCGCGGCGCGGTCTACAGCGTCAGCCAGCGTGCCGAGCACATCTGGGAGGGCGTGTCGTCGGCCACCACCCGGTCGCGCCCGATCATCAACACCCGGGACGAGCCGCACGCGGACGCCGAGCGGTTCCGCCGGCTGCACGTGATCGTCGGCGACTCGAACATGTCCGAGACCACGATGCTGTTGAAGGTCGCCAGCACCGACCTGGTGCTGCGGATGATCGAGGCCGGCATCGTGATGCGCGACCTCACCCTGGACAACCCGATCCGCGCGATCCGCGAGATCAGCCACGACATGACCGGCCGCCGCGAGGTCCGGCTGGCCAACGGCCGCGAGGCCAGCGCGCTGGACATCCAGACGGAGTACCTGACCAAGGCCCGCGACTTCGTCGACCGCCGCGACCTCGGTACCCCGGCGGTGGACCGGGCGCTGAACCTGTGGGAGCGCTGCCTGAAGGCGATCGAGTCCGGTGACCTCAGCCTGATCGAGCGCGAGATCGACTGGGTGATCAAGTACCGGCTGATCGAGCGCTACCGGGCCACCCACAACATGGGGCTGGCCAGCCCGCGGGTCGCCCAGCTCGACCTGGCGTACCACGACATCCACCGGCCGCGCGGGCTGTACTACCTGCTCGAGCGCAAGGGTGCGGTCACCCGGGTCGTCGACGACCTGAAGGTCTTCGAGGCCAAGTCGGTGCCGCCGCAGACCACGCGCGCGCGGCTGCGCGGCGAGTTCATCAAGCGCGCGCAGGAGCGCCGGCGCGACTTCACCGTCGACTGGGTGCACCTGAAGCTGAACGACCAGGCCCAGCGCACCGTGCTGTGCAAGGACCCGTTCAAGTCCCACGACGAGCGGGTGGAGAAGCTGATCGCCAGCATGTGACCAGGCTGTGATCCAGCCTGTGACACAGCCGTGACCGCCCCCTCCTGGAACTCTCTGGTGTGCAGGCTAGGCTGGCCCGCATTGTTCCGCCCACATCGAAGAGTTTCGAGGTTCCCGTCGTGCGAAAGCTGTTGAGTCTTGTCGCCGTGCTCGCGCTGGGCTCGTCCCTGGTCGCCTGCGGCAGCGAGGGCGGATCCGGAGGAGACTTCGGCCGGTCCGGTATCAAGGTGACCGAGGACTTCGGCAAGAAGCCCACCATCACGCACCGCGAGGGCGACCCGGACAAGTCGCTCGTGACCGAGGTCCTCAAGGAGGGCTCCGGCCCGGTCGTGAACAAGGGCGACCTGCTGCTCGCGCACTACATCGGCCAGATCTGGCGTGACGGCAAGGTGTTCGACAACTCCTACGACCGCGGCGCCCCGTCGGCGTTCCCGATCGGCACCGGCGGTGTGATCAAGGGCTGGGACGAGGGCCTGGTCGGCAAGAAGGCCGGCAGCCGGGTGCTGCTCTCGATCCCGCCGGACAAGGGCTACGGGACGGCCGGCCAGAGCAGCGCCGGCATCCAGGGCACGGACACCCTGATCTTCGTGGTCGACCTCATCGCCGGCTACAGCAACACCACCAAGCTCGACGCCACGCCGGTCGCGGACGCGAAGACCGGCGGTCCGGTCATCACCGGCGACCTCGACGCCGAGCCGGCCGTGACCGTGCCGAAGGGCACCAAGCCGCCGGCAACCCCGGGCGGCCCGATCGTGCTCGCCAAGGGCAACGGCCAGCCGATCGTCAAGGGCAGTCAGCTGGTCGGCCGCTACGTGATCTACGACTACACCGGCAAGAAGCAGTTCAGCACCTGGACCGGCCAGTCCGGTGCCCAGGGCCAGCAGGCCGGACCGAGCGCGCAGCTGCAGGTCGGCGCCGCGAACGGCCAGAAGAGCCCGCTCGACGTCCTGATCGGTACGACGGTCGGCAGCCGGGTGCTGCTGCACCTGCCGGCCCAGAAGGACCCGAAGGGCAAGCCGGTCGCCGGCTTCGCC
>DASXRB010000918.1:0-2410 GCA_036506875.1 Kribbellaceae bacterium
CTGGCGAGCGACCTCTCGCCGTTCATCGTCGCGCCCACCCGCTGAGCACCCGCCGGTCGCGAACGAGCGCGATCACAGGCGGGCGACGCGGTCGGCGTCCGTGACACCCCGGGTGTCGAAGAGCAGCCTCGCCGTGGCCGCGAGGTGGCCGGGGTCGTAGTCACGGTGCTTCTGCAGCAGCACGCTGACATCCGCGTCGCGGAGCGCCGCGTCCAGGTCGGGCACCCGGTCGAGTGGCTTCACGCCGTCGATCCGCCACACCGACACGAGGGGATCGTGGAAACTGACCGCGGCGCCCAGGGCCCGCAGCCGCTGGGCGAGGGGCACGGCGGGTGACTCCCGTTCGTCGGCCACGTCCGGCTTGTAGGTGATACCGAGCAGCAGGACGCGGGCGTCGCGCAGTGCGTGGCCCTGGTCGTTCAGCAGGTCCTGGACACGCCGTGCGACGTATCCCGGCATCGACGCGTTGATCTCCGACGCGAGCTCGACGAACCGGAAGGGATACCGCAGCCGCGCCTGGACCGCATGTGACAGGTAGCTGGGGTCGATGGGGATGCAGTGCCCGCCGACGCCGGGCCCGGGCCGGAAGGCCTGGAAGCCGAACGGCTTGGTCGCGGCGCAGTCGATCACGTCCCACAGGTCGATGCCCATCTCGTGGGAGAAGCGGGCCATCTCGTTGACCAGCGCGATGTTGATGTGCCGGTAGGTGTTCTCCAGCAGCTTGGCCATCTCCGCCTCGCGGGTTCCCTTCGCCGGCACCACGGTGTCGACGAAGCCGCGGTAGAAGGCGAGCGCGGCCGCCGTACAGCCGGGGGTGCAGCCGCCGACGACCCTGGGCGTGTTCCTGATGCCGTACGACGGGTTGCCGGGGTCGACCCGCTCGGGCGAGAACGCGACGTGGAAGTCCGAGCCGGCGACCAGCCCACTGCGCTCCAGCAGCGGGACGAACACCTCCTCGGTCGTTCCCGGGTAGGTCGTGGACTCGAGCACCACGAGCGTGCCCCGGTGCAGGTGCTCGGCGATCGCGCGGGCGGCGGACCTCACCGCGCCCAGATCCGGGCCGCCCTCCTCGGACAGCGGTGTCGGGACGCAGACCACGACGACATCGGCGGTGGCGACCGCCGCGGTGTCGGTGGTGGCGGTGAACCCGCGGTGGCGCGCGGCCTGCACGTCGGCGTTGCTGACGTCGTCGATGTGCGACCACCCCGCGTTGAGGCTGTCGACGACCCGGTCGTCGACGTCGACGCCGACCACCCGCAGGCCCGCCCGGGCGGCCTCGGCGGCGAGCGGAAGCCCGACGTACCCCAGCCCGATGACCACCAGACGCGTCGCCGTCACGAGCCGGCCTCGGTGGACGCTCCGAGCGTTGCCAGGAACCAGGTGACGGTCTCCTCCAGCCCTTGCCGCAGCGGCACGGGCCGGATCCCGGGGAACAGCGACCGGAGGCTGGTGTTGTCGGCCTGGGAGTGCCTGACATCACCGACGCGGTCCGGGCCGTGCCGGCGGGTCGCGGCCCGGCCGGTGATGTCCTCGAGCTGGTCGATGACGTCCAGCAGCGTCACCCGCGCACCGAACGCGAGGTTGACCGGCTCAGGGGCGCTGACCGTGCGCAGCACGGCGTCGAGCAGCACCCGGCAGACCGTGCCGACGTAGGTGAAGTCGCGGGACTGGTGCCCGTCGCCGTGGATCGTCAGCGGCTCGTCGCGCAGCAGCGCGTCGACGAAGGTCGGGATCGCCGCGGCGTACGCATGGCCGGCGAGCTGACCTGGTCCGTACACGTTGAAGAAGCGGAACGCGGTCGCCGGCAGGCCGAAGGTGGACTGGTAGGCGAGCGTGTACTGCTCCGTCGCCAGCTTGCTGACGGCGTACGGGCTCATCGGACGGACCCACTCGCGCTCATGCTTGGGCAGCGCCGGGTTGGCTCCGTAGACGGAGCTCGACGAGGCGACCACGACGTGCGCGACCTCGTGCCGGCGGCACGCCTCGAGCAGCATCAGCGTGCCCGTCGCGTTGGCAGCGTGGCTGGCGACCGGGTTCTTCACCGAGCGCGGCACGCTTCCCAGCGCCGCCAGGTGGACGACCCGGTCAGCCCCGGACAGGGCGCGGTCCAACGCGCCTGGATCGAGCAGCGACCCCTCGACCAGGTCGACGTCGAGACCGGCGAGATTCGCCCGAGTACCCGTCGACAGGTCGTCCAGGACCGTGACGCTCGCGATCCCTTCGTGCCGCAGCGCACTGCGCACCAGATTGCTTCCGATGAAGCCAGCCCCGCCCGTGATCGCCAGACGCACGATCATCCCCGTTCCCCGTGTCGTTCTGTAGTCGTCCGGTGACAAGAATCGCATATGTTCTGCCGGGGCGGGAGGTCTGTCGGCTAGCATCGCGGCCGAAGGGCCAGTCGTCGTCCGGA
>DASXRB010000919.1:0-3764 GCA_036506875.1 Kribbellaceae bacterium
GAAGGAAACGTCTTCCGCGGACTCAGGTGAGACACGCCCAGGTGTCCGCGGGCATGCAGATGTGGTGAATCGTGGCCGTCTACCGGCGCTGCAACGTCGACTGGACCTCCCGGGTGAGGCCGTGCTCCTCGAACAGGGCTAGGTCTTCGATTTGGCGCCGAAACTCGTCCTGCACGATCGGCGATGACGCCTTCGCATCAGCGTCGGCCTTGGTGACGGCCGGTCCGACCACGATCTCGGCTTCGGCGGCCGCCAAGGCCGCGTCGAAGCACCGGTGCGGAGCCCACACGGCGTCTCCTGCGTCTCCATGCATGGCGGCGCGAAGCGCGTAGTGGCTGGCGGCGGTTGGGTCCTCGTCGAGGTCTTCGCCCAGCCGGTCCAGCTGCTCCAACAGCGCGTCTGCCTCGTCCGCTGCCGCCCGTCGAGCACCCGCCAGGCGGCAACGACCGCCTGCCCAGCCACCCGCGTGCCGGGCGGACGCTGCCGCAGCAAACGCGAGGCGCACGCGGCCGCAAACGCGGCTCGCTCGCGACGCGGAAGCCGCGTGAGCCGGTCGAGCAGCGCATGTGCGGTGAATGCGAAAATCTCAGACGGCTCAACAGTCATCGCAGCGCTTCTCCCAGCTCCGGCCTCGCCGCGCACAGATGCCGCCCAGCAGTCGCCGACGCGGCGACCGCGGAGCGTTTCCGCCGCCCGAGCGAGGTCCGCCAGCCTCTGCCATCAAGCGAGGAGCTGGAATGACCTTGCTCCTTGCTCACTCTGCATCATCCCCGACCGCGGATTCGCACACTGTCCTCAAATGCACTCACATGCCGCGATTCACTCGGGCCTGCCGATGAGGCGCGCGGCGGTGCCGCCCTGGCATCGCACGCTCGAGCCTTCCGTCGGGATCGCGCGGACTTGAGCGTGGCGCGCTCGGACCTCGCGGGGCTCGTCACCTGTACTCGGCAACAACCTCAATAGGGCCAACGATGTTCGCGGTCTGGTCGTCGAGATCGTCGGCGGGAACCACCACACCGGCCGAGCCGCCGCCCCGGCGTACCGGCTCGGCGGCCGCGAGCAGCTGTCCTCCGCCGAGGGACTCGATCCCGGTCGCCGCGCCGATTTCAGAGGTAGTGGTGAAGACGTGGCCGAGCTGGGTCAGCGCCGCCGCCTGCGGTGAGGCGAGGAACGCCGGCTCCGCCTGGGAAGCCGAGCCGTTGCGCTCGCTCACCCGGGGCGCTGCGATCGCGTCCGGCAGCGTCATGCCGAGGTCGAGCCGGTTGACCAGGATCTGCAGCACGGTGGTGATGATCGTGGCCCCGCCAGGGGAGCCGACCGCGAGGAACGGCTCGCCGTCACGCAGCAGGATCGTCGGCGACATCGAGCTGCGCGGCCGCTTGCCGGGGGCGGGCAGGTTCGGGTCCGGGGCGCTTCCCTGCGTCGGGGTGAAGTTGAAGTCGGTCAGCTCGTTGTTGAGCAGGAAGCCGCGGCTGGGTACCACCATCGCGCTGCCGCCGATTTGCTCGATCGTCAGCGTGTACTCGACCACGTTGCCCCACCGGTCGGCGACTGTGAGGTTGGTGGTGTGCTGCTCGATGCCGGCAACCTCGGCGGCCGCCATTGCGGTTGGACAGTCCTGATAGGACCCATCCGGGCTACCCGGCGGCACCGGCCGTGGCAGCGCATGCGCCGGGTCGACCAGGCAGGAGCGCTCCTTGGCGTACGCCGGGTCGAGCAGCTCATCAAGCAGCGCCCGGGGCGTGTCGTCCCCGACGTACCGGTTGCGGTCGGCGAACGCGAACGCACTCGCCTCCAGATAATCGTGCAGCGTCGCGATCTGACCGGAGGGTGCGAGCGCGGCAAGGATGTTCAGCGCCTCGCCGACCGCCTGACCGCCGCTGGACGGCGTCGGCATTCCGTACACGTCCAGGCCGTGATAGGCCACGTGGGTCGGTGTCGGGTCGCGCACCTGGTACGCCGCGAGGTCCGCGGTGGTCATCCCGCCTGGGCGGATTGGGTACGGCCAGGAGCCAATCGGGTGGTCCGCAACAGGCGGGTCTTGCACGGTCGCCGCGATGTCGGCCGCGACCGGTCCACGGTAGAGCGCCGCGACGCCGTCGCGGGCGAGCAGCCGGTAGGTGGCCGCGAGGTCGGGGTTGCGGAAGACCGAGCCGACCGCCGGTGGTTGCCCGCCGGGCAGGTAGAGCGCGCTGGTCGAGGAGAACTGCCCGAACGCGTCGAGGTTGCTCGCCACCTGGTTGTGGAACGTGTCGTCCACGACGAAGCCGCTTTCGGCCACCGTCATCGCGGGGAGCAGCGCCGAGCGCCACGAGATCGTGCCCCAGCGACGCAACGCCTCGGCCCAGGTAGCCGGCGAACCGGGTACGCCCACCGAGATGCCGCTGACCCGCGCCTCCTGGAAGGCGTACGGCTGCCCGGTGTCGGGGTTGATGAAGGCATCGGCACCCATCGACGCCGGCGCGCTCTCCCGGCCGTCGAGGGGTGTGCACGCTGCGGGTAGCCGCGTCGTAGTAGACGAAGAACCCGCCGCCGCCGATCCCTGAGGAGAACGGCTCAGTGACGCCGAGCGTGGCGGCAGCCGCGACCGCCGCATCGACCGCGTTCCCGCCGCGGCGCAGCACCTCCAGGCCCACGGTGGTCGCGGTCGCATCGACGGTCGCCACCGCGCCGCCGTACCCGATCGCGGTGGCGGTGCCCGCGGTCGGGCGAGGTGCGGCGGACGCGGGCGCTGTGGCCGCGCCCGCGGACCAGCCGACCGTGATGCAGAGGACGAGCGGTACCAGTAGCCGACGGAACGCCATGGTTCGTGCGTACCGCATCCGAACCTGCCCGGCAACCGGTCGACAGCGAGCCGAGCTGACCCGGGGAGGTTGTGGGCGCCGCTGCCACCCCGACCGGTAGACCCGTCGCCGCTGAGCGCCCTGGGTTAGCGTCTGGATTCGACTCAGCAGGCCGCGGAAGGTGTCGACTTGTGCGACCCAGACGACCTCCTTCATGCCCTTACCACCGGCCGGGCCGGCCCGCGCCAGCTATAGGAATCAGACGGCAACAGTCCCGGTCACGGCCCCATAGCCGCCAGCGGCCCTGGCGAAGATGACGGCAGTCGGCCCGACCAGACAGCTGCAAGCAGTCCAGTCGGGCGGATGTGTGCGGCGAGGCCGTGTCATTTGAGGATCGGGGTGGGAGACGACTAGGCCTCGCCGGCGTCGTCGATGCGAGAGCGGCTGCTCAGCGCCCGGCGCAGCGCGGCAAGGTCCGCGTTGAGCCGGTTGTCCGACATCGGCGGCGGATCCGGATCAGGGAACGGGAAGGGCCACCCGGGACGGGGGTCGTCGGCGTAGCGGGGAACGATGTGGGTGTGAAGGTGGGGCACGGAGTTGCCCAGCAGGTTGTAGTTGAGCTTGACGGGAGCAAAGGCGACCTCGATTGCCCGGCCGACGCGCAGCACCTCGCGACCGTAGGTTGCCGCTTCGCCGTCGGTGAGCTCAGTCGGCTCGACAACATGATGGCCGCGAAAGACAGCGATCGTCAGGCCTCGCTGGATGTCCGCCCGGACGAGGTAGGCGTCGCAACGGTCGCCGGCGAAATACCGCACGCCAAAGTCCGTCCTGTCGGGCCGGCCCTCCGCGCACGACGGGCAGCGATACCCTGCCCGCCAGGCGTAGAACTCCTTCGACCACTCCATCGGGGCCAACCGTATCCTTGACCGATGCCTGAGACGCCCGAGCAGCTCCACGCCCGCGCCGTCGAAGCCCTCCGTG
>DASXRB010000920.1:0-10656 GCA_036506875.1 Kribbellaceae bacterium
GCTCGTGCTACTCGTCGTCGATGCCGCTGTGCATCGCGCTCGCGGTGCGCGAGATGCGGATGAGCCCGGCCGAGGCGGTCTGGTCCGCGACCGCGGGCGGCGCCATGTCACTGCGACGCGAAGACATCGGCCGGATCGCCCCCGGCGCCCGCGCCGACCTCGCGGTCCTCGACGCCCCGTCGTACCTGCACCTGGCCTACCGCCCCGGCGTGCCGCTGGTCGCCCAGACGTTCGTCGCCGGCCGCCCGGGCTGACCGCCGCAACTCTGCCCGGAAGGGTGCCCCGTTGATTCTGCTGTGAGCCCGGTGCCGCGCGTTACGTTCGGACTGCGCGGGACGGGAGGCGGGATCATGTACGTCCGGACGCAGGGCGCGGGAGCCGTTGACGGTCTGGGGACCGGCCAGGCGGTGGCGCTACCGCGGGTCACCGAGATCCGGTTCCGCAACTCGGGTACGACGGACGCGGACAACTGCTGCCGGCTGTGCCCGCGGGGGCTCGGCGTCGGTGCCGGCGGCACCGCGAGCAACAGCATGGAGCTCCGGTTCCGCATCGAAGGCCACCGCGCCGGCTTCGAGTACGACGTCACCAGGACCCGGCGTGACTCGCTGTGGCAGCGGGTGGCCGGGGTCTGGGCCCGGGTCGGCTCCAACCCGATGGGCTCGAACGACGATCATCACGACGATGACGAGTGCCTAGTTCCGCGCCGCGGCTTCATCTTCGCGATGGACTCGCCCGGGCTGCCGCTCGCGCTGCCCGCGCCGGCCCAATCATTCGACGCCACGGCGATCTACGGCGCGGGCGCCGTCACGTCGGCGACCGCCCAGGACGTGGTGCTTCGCGCGAGCTTCGCCGAGTGGGCGATCGGCCGGAACCGTGCGGAGGGCGTGCCGTGGACGCCGTTGGAGCTGCCGCCGAACAGCGACGGTTCGCGACGCAAGTTCGTGTTCTGGTGCTGCATCGTGTGGATCAGGCGGAACGGCGCCGGCAATTTCGAGCTCGACGTGCCGAGGAGCCGGATCCGCCGCGGCAGCCTGTCGGCCGCCACCATCAACGCCGCCCCGGTCTGAGCGGGGGTGTCGTCAGGTGTCCGCCGGCAGCAGCGCGGAATTGGACGTCGTACCGGCTCCGGACGACCGGCCCAGGTACGAGCCGCCGCCGGCCGAGCCTGTGCGGGTCGAGCTGCTGGCGGTCCCGGCCGGGTCCGCCGGGACGCGGCGGACCGCCGCCCACATGTGCCGGCTGATCCGGGAAGGCGCGAAGGACTTCTACGTTCGCCAGAAGGCGATCGACGAGTTGCTGTCACGCGGGATCGCCGGCAAGGACTACCTGGGCGAGATCCGCACCCTGTTCGAGTGGGTCCGGCGCAACGTGCGGTACACGAAGGACCCGTTCCGGGTCGAACTGCTGCACTCACCACGGCGGATGCTCGAGCTCCGGGCGGGTGACTGCGACGACATGAGCATCCTGCTCGGCGCGATGCTCGAGAGCATCGGTCACCCCGTGCGGCTGGTGCTGGTCGGGCCCGACCCGGCGGATCCCGATCTGTTCTCGCACGTGTACCTGGAGTCGAGGCACCAGGGCCGGTGGATCGCGCTGGATCCCACGATGCCGCATCCGATCGGCTGGGCGCCGAGGGCGGCGAACAGGTTGGTGATCGAGGTCCCGCGTGGACCAGAGGCACAAGAGAACGGAGGACCGGCCGCCATGTACAGCGGATACGGAACGAACGATCTGACCCAGGTGCTGGGCGCCGGCACGATCGGAGAGGTCCGGCAGGCTCCGGACGGCAGCGTGTACCAGTGGACCCAGGGTGCCGACGGCCTCGGCAACCCGGTCGGCTTCTGGAACCTCATCCCGGCGATCGCCAGCGTCGCGGCACCGCTGCTGTCCAACCTCTTCAGTCCCGGCGGTTCGCCGGCGCCGCCGCCCCCGCCGCCCCCGGCCGCCCCTCCGGTGGCACCGCCCGTGACGGCTGTCCCGGTACCTCCCCCGGGCTTTCCCGGGCCCGTCGCGCCAGCGCCGGTGCCGGTTCCGCTCGGGGAGGCCGGGGTGCTCGAGATCCTGCGTGGGGTCGAGCAGTTCGGGCTGCCGCGACGCGACCCCAGGGTCCGGGCGCTGTGGACCCAGCTCCGGCAGCAGGGGTTGCTGCAGCAGAGCCCGTGGTTCAGGGCGGTGCTGATCCTGATGTGGCGCGACGGTCTGGTGCCCCGCCAGCGGCCCAGGACGGTGCGGAAGATGGCCCAGATCCTCAAGGGGTGGGGCCTGCTTCCGGCCGCGGCCGCCGACCTCGCTCGCGGCCGGGGGCGCACCGGACGCCGCTTGCCAGGCCGGGTCAGGCGACCGGCCTCGCGGTTGCGCAGGCCGCTGTCCGGCGTACCTCTGATCCTCGGAAAGGAGCGGTAGGTGTCCGCGGGCGCCCCGCGGCGGGTGGCGCACCACCGGTTGATGCCGGCGGTGGTGGTCGACCTGGGCGAGCTCGTCGGTGTCATCTACCGGCCGGCCGGCAGGAGACCCGGACGGCCACGCACGTACATCCACTTCATGCGCCGCCCGCCCCGGCTGGTGACGGACATCGACGGCAGGCAGCTCTACATCGTCGGCGGCGGGTATCGCGTGACCCGGCACGGGATCGAGGACCGGCCTGTGCCGGCCACCGTACGAAGGAGGAGACGGCATGCGGCGGCAGAAGCCCGGACTTGACGAGCTGATGATCGTCAACCCCGGCCCGGGGGAGAACCACGCGGTCCTGCTCGGTGACGACGGCGTGCTGTACCGGCTGCGCCTGGTCGGACGCATGGTCGGCACCGGCTGCCCGTGCCGGTGCAGGCAACGTCGAGACGGGCCGCGAAGGCGGCTGCTACGAGCTCTGAACGGACGTCTGTACGAGGTCCTCGAGTAACAACGAAGCGGAGGTCGACCAATGGCAAGAGTGACGGGCGTGCTGGAGCTTGTGCACACGCCGCTCTACGACTCGTTCTTCTCCCAGGCCGAGGAGACGTTCGAGACGTCGATGACGGATCCACGGATGCTGAGGTTCTTCGTCGATGTGCAGAACAAGACTCGTCTCGAGACGAATCTGCAGAGTCCGGGCGTGCTTCCGAGCACCAACAGTTTCGAGGCCAGGGCGATGCGGGTGGTGATCTCGGCCGCCGACGAGGACGGCGAGGAGGGCAGCGGGATCGCCTTCGTCAACGAGCTGATCTTCAGCACGGTGACCAGCCTGATCGTCGGCGAGAAGGTGATGCTGGAGGTGCCGACGTTCTACTTGCCGAGCGGCACCGGGGTGCAGGGCGCCGAGGGGATCATCGGCAGCCACGGGATCGCCGACCCGCTGGCCACCTTCCGCTTCGCCGAGCCGGTCGGTATCGAGCCACAGCAGAACTTCAGGGTCGAGATGTTGTTCCCGCTGGGGGTCCCGGAGACGGTCGCGCAGGCCGAGGCGGAGATCAAGATCTGGGTCGTCCTGGACGGCCTGCAGAAGCGCGCGGTCCAGTAGGAGGGCACGGCGATGACATATGGATACGGCCAGGTGCCGGACTTCACCCAGCTGATGGGGGTCGGCACCGTGGGCGAGGTGCGCCAGGGGCCCGACGGCAATCTCTACCAATGGGTCCACGGTGCCGACGGGCTGGGCAACCCGGTCGGCTTCTGGAACCTCCTGCCGGCGCTCGCGAAAGTGGCCGGACCGGTGCTGCAAGCTGTCGGGCCGGCCCTGCAGAACATCGCCCGGCCACTGTTGCAGGCAGTCGCTCCGGCTCTGCAGAACGTCGCGCAGCCCTTGCTGCAGAGCTTGGTCCCGCCGGTGCCCGGAGCGGGTGGCGGGATGGTTCCACCGATCGTGCCTCCGCTGCTGCCGGGGATGCCGGGGATGCCGGGGATGCCGGGGCTGCCGGGGATGCCGGGGCTGCCGGGGATGCCGGCGCTGCCGGGGATGCCGGGGCTGCCGACCCCGTTCATGCCGTCGCCGCAGTTCTTCCGGCCCGGGCCCGCGGTCGATCCGGAGGACCTGATCGGCTCGATGGACGACTGGGGCGACGGACAGCTCGTCCAGGCCCCCGACGGATCCGTGTACCAGGTGCAGGGGCTGGAACAGGACGACGAGTACATCCGCGGCCTCGACGACGATGAGTACATCCGCGGTCTGGACGCGGAGGACGAGCTCGGCCTCGACGCGGAGGACTACCTCCAGGGTATGGAGGAGTACGGCGCCGGACCGGACGACGACCTCGGCGACGTGGACGACTACGTCGTCGACGACAGCGTGAGCGGGCTCGACGCCTACGTGACCGAACGACCCGCCAGAACCCGCTGGTCGAAGCGGGGCGGGCCCGTCCCCGAGATGTGGAAGCCGCTGTGGTGAACACCCGGAAAGGTTCGTGGCGATGGAACAGTCGAATGGTCTCGGACAGCGCCCGATCGGCGTCCGGACGGCACGACGGCCGGGCGAGCGCCCGGCCGCGCGGACGGAGATCCCGTACGACTACGTCGCGGTCTTCGACCTGACCGGCCGGCCGGGCAACCGGGTCGAGCAGGTGATCAGCATCAGCGTGGAGGGTGCGTTCGTCGCCACCGCTATCGGCTACGGCTTCATCCCGGCGCCGCTGCCGGACCGGGCGCCGCAGCTCGACGCGCTCCGGAACGCGGGCAACGCGAACGTCCCGGAGCCGTTCAGGACGCTGCTGCTGGACCTGTTCACCGATCCGCGGATGCTGGCCCGCTGCCTGCTGACCCGCCTGTGCGGGGTCGACTTCCTGTACAGCATCATCGACAGCGCGACCGGCCGGGAGCTCCAGAATCGCCCGCTGCACAACATCGCGGGCCTGGGGGAGCCGTTCGGCAAGCGACCGTTCCGGCCGATGCCGAAGCCGATGCTGTTCATGCCTCGTTCGACGATCCGCGTCGTCGTCGAGGAGGTGTCCGAGGGAGTGCTCTACGGGTACGACGACCAGAACGGCCAGCGGGTCACCTCACGACTCTTCCTTGCGCTCCACGGCTACAAGGTCCTCGGCCGGGTGCGATGACCGAGACCCAGGTCTGCCATGTCTGCGGCGTACCCGTCGACGCCGGGTTCTTCGACGACTCGAGCATCCGCGCGGCGCCGGCGGTCGGGCAGCACGTCGTACTCGCTCGCTTCGCGCTGCACCCCAACTACTGCGGCGTGCTGCTCTACTTCGCGCAGTTCACCGACAGTTACGCCGCGGATCCCGCCCAGGTCGAAACGCCGGGCTACCAGTGGCAGATCAACTGCACCGGTCAGCCGCGCGACCCGTACCTCAGCTTCGACCACATCATCAATCCGTGGGGCCTGTCCGGATTCCCGATCCACCTGCGCCTCGACGAGGGCGCCCGGGTCGAGCTGGTGGTCAGCCATGTGGCGGACGCCGGCGGCTTCGAGCTCCAGCGGGTCGGCGGCCGGATCCTCGGCCGGTCCTGGTACGACACGCGCTACGGCGGCGCACCCAACCGGCTGTAGGCGGTCCGCATGCGTCTGGCGTCGGACCGCTCGCTGCCGGGCACCACGTCGTACGACGTCCCGCCGTACGACGAGCTGGCCGAGGTGTACGACGAGCTGCTGCGGCCGGGGTTCTTCCCGCACCTGTCCCGCGTACTCGACCGGCTGATCCGCGCGTACGGCCTGGATCTCGGCGCGGTGGCCGATGTGGGCTGCGGTACCGGGAGGCTGCTCGACTGGTTCCGCGACCGCGGTGCCCGCGAGCTGTACGGGACCGACGCCTCCGCGGCCATGCTGCGGGTCGCCCGGAGCAGGACCGGGTTCCGCCATCCGGTCCTGTTGCGACAGCGGTTCGCCGAGCTCGACCTGCCCAGGCCGGTCAGCCTGATCACGTGCACCTTCGACGCCCTGAACTACGAGCTGACGCCGGCCGCACTGCTGGCGGCGCTGCGCGCGATCCGCGCGAATCTCGCACCAGGCGGTCACGTCGTGTTCGACCTGGTGGTCGCCGGTCCGGGCGGACCGGTGCCGCCGTGTGTCGAGCACGCCCGGCGGCCGGGAGTCCGGCTGGTCCGGATCTCCCGCTGGCATCCCAGGACCCGGGTGATGCGTGCCGACGTCTGGGTGATCCACGACGACGGCCGGGTCGGTCACGAGCTCCACGTCCAGCGCGCGTATCCGGTGCCGGCGGTCTGCCGGCTGCTGCGCCGGGCCGGGCTGTCGCCGGCCGGCGTCCACGACTTCGACACGCTCCGGCGGCCGTCGGCGTCGACGCGTCGCGCCGTGTTCGTCGCCCGCCGCGGGCCGGTCAGCTGCTGAGCAGGCCGGTGACCCGCTCCGACGTGAGCGGTGCACGGTACGACCGGCCCTGGCCCCAGCGGGGGAAGACCTGCAACTGATCGCCCGTCGCCGAGTAGGCGATCACCATGACCTGCGGCGCCTCACGCGCGAGAGCGGCCGCCGCCGCGCCCCCGCCGGGTGCATCGACACCGACGATCACGGTCCGCGGGTGCTCGGCGGCGATGCGATCCAGGGCGCTGCCGCCACCGTGGTCGGGGATCACCACGACACCGAGCTCGTCGCACAGCGCGCGCAACCCGAGCTCGGAGATCGCGCCGGTCCGCCAGAGCAGGACCCGCGGCGCGTGCTCCCCAGCAGGGAGATCGCTCACGCCGCAACGGTATGGCCGGCCCCGCAGGGCGAACCAGAATCTCCGGGGCAGACTTCGGTTTGGTCAGATCAGCCCCTGGCGCGCAGCGAGCGCGACCGCCTGGGTCCGGGTGTGGCAGTTCAGCTTCAGCAGGGAGTCGTGGACGACGTTCTTGACGGTCCGCTCCGAGTAGCACAGGGCCTGGGCGATCTCCCTGGTGTTCGCCCCGTCGGCCAGCAGCCGGAGCACCTCCCGCTCACGCCGCGCCAGCCTGGCGGCGCTCCCTCGCTTCCCGGGCGACCTGGCGAGCTCGTCGAGCAGCCGGGCGAGCAGGCCGGGCGGCATCGAACCGTTGCCTGCGGCAACGGTGCGCAGTGCGCTCACCAGCGAGCCCGGGGTGAGGTCCGGCCAGGACAGGACTCCCGAGACACCGGCCTCGACGGTGTCGAACAGAAGCTGCTCGGACACCGATCGCGCGATGCCGACCGCCCGTGTGCCGGTGCCCCGCATCAGCTGCGCCACGCGTGGCAGGCATGCGTCGTCCAGGTCGAAGACGAGGATGTCGACGGCCGCGACGTCCGGCGCCGGCGACAGCCGCCGGCTCTCCCCGACGACCGAGAAGCCCTCGGCGAGCAAGCAGCTGGCCATCCCGCGGCGGAAGATCTCGTTCCGGTCGTCCAGCCAGACCCGTGTCGGCGTGCCGTGCATACATCAACGGTGAACGAGCCGGCACGGCGTCTCACAGATCCGGGCGGGCGAACATTCGGGTCCGATCCCGCGAAGGGCCGTCCCCATCGGGCAGCCCCAAGGTTCATCCCGGGATGAGTCCCCGCCGGATCGCGGTCACCACCGCTTCCGTGCGGTTGTGTACGCCGAGGTCCCGCTCGATGTCGTGGATCAGTGACTTGACCGTGCGCTCGGCGTACCCGATCTGCGCGGCGATGTTCTTCGTGTCCGCGCCTGCCGCCAGCAGGCGCAGGATGGTCAGGCTGCGTTCCGGCAGTGCGGATGACCCGGGTTCGGTGACGGGCGGGTCGGCGTCGACCCGGAGACCCGCGGCGACCGCCCACACCGTCGCCATCAGCTGTCGCTCGGTCAGGGTGCTCCGCGGCAGGACCGCCATCACCCGGCTCGCACCCGGCTGCGGGTACGGAGCGCCGTGGCCGTCGTGACACATCAGCACAGGGCAGTCGAACCGGTCGTGCCGGGCCGCGCGCAGCGACACCACCGCGACGTCGGCCTCGCCGGCCAGCGGACCTTGGCGGTCCTCGAAGACGACCTCGAAGGCGGGCTCGGCCGCCAGGCAGGCGACCAGACCGCGCCGGAAGATGTCGTGCTCGTCGATGATCGCGACCCGGACCGGCTTCATCGCGGCGCGCCCCGTCGTATTGCGTCCATCGGCCCCTCCACCCGCCGCAACGCAAACCGAGGAACCGCCGCGGCAAGCTCCACGGCCGTCTTCCCAGGTGCCAATCGTAACCGCGACCGTCATCCCGAGGGTAGGCGCACAACAGCGAAGCGTGGCCGGAGGAGCAACGCCAGGGACGCGCCGGACTACTGCTGTGGCGGCTGGCGGCCTGAGCGCCGCTGGGCGATGAAGTACACCAGCCCGACGACGGCGAGCGCGAGCACGATCAGGATCACCGCGGCGGCGACCAGCGCGCCGCTGCCGGGCTCGTCCGACGCGACGTCCAGCGGGAGCAGACTCACCATTGCGCACCTCCGGCCTGGCCGCGAGAGGTCTTGCGGCGCTGCATGCCGCCCAGTCTGTCGGATCGCCAGGTCCATGGGCCGGTAACGTAGCGGGCATGTCCGGACCGATCGTGCTCGCTCGCACCGGGGACGGCCGGCTGCCGTACTTCCCGAGCGCGGTCCGGCTGGCGAGCGGCCGGATCCTGGTGGTCTACCGGGAGGGCACCGCGCACGTGCGGGACGTGGGCCGGCTCCTGGCGGTAGCCAGTGACGACGACGGCGAGTCCTGGACCGAGCCGTGGGTCGCCGTGGACACCGACCTGGACGACCGCGACCCGATGGTCACGCGGCTCGCGAACGGCGACGTGCTGCTGATGTACTTCCGGATCGACTGGAGCCGCGACCCCTGGGAGGTCCCGGGCGTCCAGGTGGTCAGGTCGTACGACGACGGGCTGACGTGGTCCGGCCCGGTGGACGTCGAGTCGGCGATGAAGGAGCCGACCGAGAGCCGGTGGCACCACTACCGCGCGGGCCACATCGCCAGCCACGGCCAGATCCTCGAGCTCCCCGGCGGCGACCTGCTGGCGCCGGTGTACGGCGTGTTCGCCGGCGACCGGCAGCACTCGGCGAGCGTCGTCCGCTCGACCGATGGCGGCGTGACCTGGCCGGCGGCCGGCGAGGTCGTGCTGGGGCGCGAGGACGGCACGTTCTACCAGGAGCCGGTGCTGACGCTGCTGCCCGGCGGGCAGGTGACCGCGCTGCTGCGCACCCGCGCGGAGGCGCGGCTCGTCCGCTCCGACGACGGCGGGCACACCTGGACCGCGCCGGAGCCGCTGGCGCTGTGGGCACACTCGGCCGCCACGCTGCCGTTGGCGGACGGCAGCGTGCTGCTCGCGTACGGCGAGGGCTCCCGCACCCGCCACCTCGGCCGCCCCACGTACGCGTGCGTCATCCCCGACCCGCTCGGCGCGTGGGACACCGCGCCGCAGCACCTCGTGTACGACGCCGGCCGCGACACGTTCGACCAGGCCAACCCCGCCGCCGTCGCCCTCCCCGGCGACCGCGTGCTGGTCGTCACCTACGACATCCATCGCCACGAGCTCGTCGGCGTGATCCGCGACCGCACCAGCCTGTCCTGACAACCGCTCTCACCGAGCCCCGGCTCCGCCGCCGCGCAATTCGCCTGGTTAACCCGGCCAACGGACGGTTCGCCCGGGTTATGCGCCTGGTCAACCCGCAACTGGCCGGGTTGACCAGGCGAGTTGCCCGGACAGCCGGGCCCGTCCGCGCTGATTGCGTACGCCGAACCAACGGCCGGGAGGTGGCCGGAGGGGGCCGAGGAGTGGCGACACGCCGGACCGGTAGGGCCCGATGAGTGCTAGGGGGAGCCCGGAGTGGACCCGGAAACAGGGGCCCCGGGGTTGGGAATGACCCCGCGGTGGTGCAATGTTGAGCCAGGTGTACTCAAGTCTTCGCCGGCCGGAGTTGAACCCGGAGGTCCGGCCGGAGAGTATTGAGTCTGCATCACTCAACTTCGTGGAGGTAACGCACATGGCCCGCGCGGTCGGTATCGATCTGGGTACGACGAACTCCGTCATCGCCGTACTCGAAGGTGGCGAGCCCACCGTCATCCCCAACGCCGAGGGAGCGCGTACGACGCCCTCGGTCGTGGCCTTCGCCAAGAACGGCGAGGTCCTGGTCGGCGAGGTGGCGAAGCGTCAGGCCACCACGAACGTCGACCGCACCATCCGGTCCATCAAGCGCCACATGGGTGAGGACTGGAAGAAGACCATCGACGGCAAGGACTTCACCCCGCAGCAGATCAGCGCGTTCGTGCTGCAGAAGCTGAAGCGGGACGCCGAGGCGTACCTCGGGGAGCAGGTCACCGACGCGGTCATCACCACGCCGGCGTACTTCACCGACGCGCAGCGCCAGGCGACCAAGGAGGCCGGTGAGATCGCCGGTCTGAAGGTCCACCGGATCGTGAACGAGCCGACCGCGGCCGCGCTCGCGTACGGCCTGGACAAGAGTCACGAGCAGACGATCCTGGTCTTCGACCTCGGTGGCGGCACGTTCGACGTGTCCCTGCTGGAGATCGGTGACGGCGTCTTCGAGGTGAAGGCGACCAGCGGCAACAACCACCTCGGTGGTGACGACTGGGACCAGCGGATCGTGGAGTGGCTGGTCAAGCAGTTCAAGAACAAGAACGGCACCGACCTGTCGGGCGACAAGATGGCCATGCAGCGGCTGCAGGAGGCCGCCGAGAAGGCCAAGATCGAGCTGTCCAGCACCGCCGAGACGACCATCCACCTGCCGTACCTGAGCCTGACCGACTCCGGCCCGCTGCACCTGGAGGAGAAGC
>DASXRB010000921.1:0-1976 GCA_036506875.1 Kribbellaceae bacterium
TTCATCGGCTTCCCGGACGATGTCCCGGATACCGTCGAGTTCTGGACGGAGCGGCTCCGCGCGGCCGTGCTCGCCGGCGCCGGCATGGCGACCGACGAGCAGCTGCGCGACGCGGTCTGCTCCGGCCGGGTCAACTTGCTCAACCTGCCGGGGTACGGCACCTACCAGCACACCTACGACGAGCTGCTGGCTGCGCACGACGCCCTGATCGCCACCGCGGGAGACCGGGTGACCCTGCTGTCTCTGGGCGACACGGCTGAGGTGGAGGCGGAGCGCCTCTACTTGGCCCTGGCCGGCAGCACGACGCCGCACGGCGAGGCGGACCTGGCGATCCTCAGCGAGCTCGCGGTCGCCTGCATGGACGGCGCGCAGCCGGCCCAGATCCCGGTACGAGAAAACCGCGCAGTACTCAACGGCATCCGACTGGTCATGGGCCGCACGCTGGTCGCGGTGGACAGCACAACCGACGTGCTGCGCCTGGCCTGCCAGGTCTCCGGCGGAGATGTCTCGCTCGCGGCGCCCACGCGGTTCCGTGCCTTCCCGCGGCGGGAGCGGCGGATCCTGCTGGCCGCGCTGAACGACGTCGTCGCCGCGAGCCCGGCCAAGCTCGGCGACATCGCCCGTCACGCGGAGCGGTGGAAGCGGCTCGGGGAGCGGCTGCACCCGCACGAGTACGCTGAGTGGCCGCACGCACGGGAAGTGTTCGCGGTCGCGCGCGGCGAGCGGCGGGTGCGCAACCTGGCCGGCCGCGCGGAGGAGGCATTCCGCGCCGGAGCCGTCGGCTCGGCGGCGTCGGTGCTTTCAGCCGCGCCGGGCATGCTCCTGCGGTCCGTGGACCGGCTACTGCGCCAGGCCTCGCCGACGGAGCGAGCCGACGTGGTCGACATCGTCACCCGGGCCCTGGGCTCCGCGTCCGGTCGGTTGCTCTGCTCGCTGCGGGAGCACGTCGGCAACCGGCTGACGCCCGCGTCCGCCCGCATGTACGCGAGCCGTTCGCGCAATGCGTGGGTCGGGCCGGACCGGCGGCCGCCGCTGCCAGCGGCGCTGGTGGCCGAGCTGTCGTCGCTGCTCGACGCCGAGATCAGCACCCGACTGCCGCAGCCAGAGCGCCCATTGCTGGTGGACCCGGAGGTGCTCGACATCGCGCTGCCGCTGTCGGGCAAGGCCACCGAGGGCGGCTTCCGGGTGCTGCCGCGAGGCTCGCGGGCGTCGGTCGCTGGCGAGCTGCTGCGCTTCTTCGTCTACTGGCGGCAGACCAGCCGCCGCACCGACTACGACCTGTCGGTGCTGCTGCTCGATGACGAATTCCGCACCGCCGGCCAGGTGTCCTGGACGAACTACCGTCACGACGGCGTGGTGCACTCCGGCGACATCACCGATGCGCCGAACGGCGCGACCGAGTTCATCGACGTGCCCCTGACGGTCGGCGGCCGCTACGTGGTTCCGCAGGTCAACATCTATTCCGGCGAGTCGTTCGACGAGGTCGCCGAGTCGATGTTCGGCTACCAGGCCCGTGCACGAGACCAGCACGGCGCCCCGTTCGAGGCGCGTACCGTGCGGTCGCGCTCGCAGATGCGTGGCCCGGGTCGGGTCGCGCTGCCGATGGTGTTCGCCAAGGGCGAGCACGGCTGGCAGGCGGTGTGGCTTCATCTGTATCTCTCGGGCAGGCCGTCGTTCAATCGGGTGGAGGAAAACACCTTCACCACGGCCGACCGGGTACGGGCAATGATGGAGCGGCGCCACCTCACCGTCTCCTACCTGGTCGACCTCTGGCGCGCGCGGACCGAGGTAACGACGTGGGACGGCCGGCTGCCCGATGAGCCGGTCACGTTCCTCGGCCTTGAGGCGCCCGAGGATCTGCCTGAGGGTTCGGAGGCCTATACGCCGGATCGGCTCGGCGAGCTGATCCCCGAGTAGCCGTGACGGCCGAGGCCATGCGGGCGCTTCCTTCTATTCCGTTCGATTCGGGAACCTCC
>DASXRB010000922.1:0-3759 GCA_036506875.1 Kribbellaceae bacterium
TTCTTCCTCGCGTTCCTGCCGCAGTTCGTCAGCCCGGACCGGCCCGGCGCGATGCTCGCGCTGAGCGGCGTGTTCATGCTGCTCACGTTCCTGGTCTTCGCGGTGTACGGCGTCTGCGCCGCCTCCGTGCGCGACCACGTCGTGAACCGCCCCCACGTGATGGCCTGGATCCGCCGCACCTTCGCAGCCTCCTTCCTAGCCCTCGGCGCCAAGCTCGCCCTGACCACCCGCTGACCCGCAACAAGTTCGGCCGGGGCGGCGTCGTGATTCATATAGTGGGACGCCTGCGGCGCCGCCATGAAGCCGTTGCGAGCACGGACGGGTTTGCGACCAGCAATGCCGGACAGAACGAGCGAAGAAGGTACGCATGACGAAGCACGTCACGACTCTCGCCGCACTCGTCGCCGTCGCACGGCCGCCGACCTCACCAAGGCGCTGCTCGCCGTGAAGGACCTGCCGTCCGGCTGGTCCGTGGACACCTCGAACGAACAGGACGACTCGAAGCTGACGTCGACCGATCCCAAGTGCGCGGCGTTCTTGCGGTACTCCAACACGGACACCGCGCCCGGGTCGAAGGCGATGGCGAGCCGCTCGTTCTCGGGCGGTCAGAACGGCCCGTACATCGACGAGTCGTTCGACTGGATGGGATCCGTCCCGGCCTCGTCGGCGCTGATCAAGTCGTTCGCCGCGTCGGCCCGGTCCTGCCACAAGGCTGTCGTCAAGGTGCCGGGCCAGCCGTCGTCGGCCATCGCCATCGCGGAGGTGTCGGCGCCGAAGTTCGGCACGTCGCCGTTCGCGGTGCGGATGACGGGTACCGGTGGCCCGTTCCAAGGCGTGGAGATCGTGGTGGTGGTGACGGGGATCGAGGACGTCGTCCTCAGCATGACGTTCGTCGGCGCCACTCCTGAGGACGTCGACGGCGCGACGGACGACGCCGCCACCAAGGCGCAGCGGGTGCTCGGAGGTACGACCGGGAGCTGACCGGACGTGCCATCGTGAGTCCATGGCCGACATCGACGAGATCGCCGAGGAGCTGTACGGCGTACCGCTCGAGGATTTCACCGCGCAGCGCAACGCCACCGCGAAGCAGGCGAAGGCCGGCGGCGACGCGGAGCTGAGCGAGCAGGTCAAGGCGCTGGCCAAGCCGACCGCCGCGGCCTGGCTGGCGAACCTGCTCGCGCGGGAGCGGCCCGACGAGCTCGAGGACCTCGCGCTGCTCGGCGAGCAGATGCGCGAGGCCACCGCCGCGCTGGACGGCGCGAAGCTGCGCGAGCTGACCCCGCGCCGTCACCAGCAGGTCGACGCCCTGGTCACGGACGCCGCCGCCCTGGCCGGCCGCAAGGTCAGCACGGACGTGGCGCAGAAGCTGCGTGAGACGCTGGACGCCGCGCTGGTCGACCCGGCCGCCGCGCAAGCTGTGCGCTCGGGCCGGCTGACCAGCGCGCTGCGGCACGTCGGGTTCGGCGTGGTCGACGAGTCCGGCGAGCCGACCAACGTGGTCGCGCTGGCGCCGAGACGTTCGGTACGACGAGGTGCCGCGGCCGCGAAGACCCGGGACAAGGCCGCGGAGCGGGAGGCGGCGAAGCGTCTCGAGGAGGCACGGCAGGCTGCCGCGGAGGCCGAGGCGGCGCTGGACGCGGCCGAGGCGCGGGTCGACGACCTGCGTACCGCGCTCGACGGCCTTGCCGAGCGGATCGCGTCCGGCGAGGCCGAGGTGGAACGGCTCACAGCCGAGCTCGAGCGGGCCCGGGACGAGCTCGAGGGGGCGAAGAAGGACCGGCACCGGGTCGAGGGCGACCTCAAGGACGCCGAGCGGGAGGCCCGGATGGCCGACCGGCGCGGCCAGGCAGCCGCGGAGAAGGTGGCCAAGCTCGAGGAGAGCTGACAGCGGATGTCAGTGTTCGCCCGTAGCGTCGCGCGTATGACTGCTATGACCGTCACCGACCTGCGGCAGTACACCCTGCACCCCGGCCGGCGCGACGACCTGCTGCGCGTCTTCGAGGACCACTTCGTCGAAGGGCAGGAGGCGACCGGCATGCACATCGCCGGCCATTTCCGCGACCTCGACGACCCGGACCGGTTCGTCTGGCTGCGCGGGTTCGCGGACCTGGACGCGCGCGGGAAGGCGCTGGAGGACTTCTACTACGGCCCGGTCTGGCGGGCGCACAGCGCTGAGGCCAACGCCACCATGGCCGATTCCGACAACGCCCTGCTGCTCCGCCTGCTCACCGTGCGCCCCGGCTATCCCGAGCCGTCCGCGCCCCGGCCGCCGATCGGCACCGCCGAGATCCCGCCGTCGGTCGTGATCGGCTCGGTCTACCACCGCCGCACGATGGACGACGGCCTGCCGGAGCTGTTCGCCGGCGAGATCGAACCGGTGCTGCGCGACACCGGCGCCGAGCCGGTCGTCGTGTTCGAGTCACTCGTTGCCGAGAACAACTTCCCGCCACTCCCGCTGCGCGAAGAGCTCGTGCTCGCCTGGTTCGCGGTACTCCCCGGCGACACGTCGTACGACGCCCACCGCCGCGCCCTCGCCCGCTCCGGCGTGTGGCAGCGCAAGCTCCTCCCCGAGCTCGACCGCCGCTGCGTGGCCCCACCCCAACACCTCCACCTCCGCCCCGCCGCCCGGTCTCAGCTGCGCTGAGCTGTCAGTGCGCCGCGCCAGTGCCTCGTCAAGAAACGTTCGGCACGTTTATCGGCGCCCCAGACGCTCGCCGGCGGCGTTGTCGTCGTCGCGCGATGCGCCGCATCGCTCTCCTCGTCCGCCTTGCCGGCGAACGCCTGGACCACCGCTGAACGCACCAACGCTTCTTGACGAGGCACTAGTGTGGCGGCGGAGGTGGCGATGCGGTACATGCTGATGCTCTGTGGGGACGAGACGGCCGGTGCGAAGGCCGAGCTGATGACCGGGTGCGCCGAGTGGACGGCCGAGATGGCCGCGCGCGGCGTGCTGCTCGGCGCCGAGGGCTTGCACCCGCCGCGGAGCGCGACCGCGATCCGGGTGCGCGACGGCGAGGTGCTGCGCACCGACGGTCCGTTCGCGGAGTCCAAGGAGCAGATCGGCGGCTACGTCCTGATCCGGTGCCGCAGTGCGGACGAGGCGCTGGAGGTGGCCGCCAGCCACCCGTGGGCCGCCGAGGGCACGATCGAGGTTCGGCAGCTCCTGGATGTCGCACCCAGTTGACGTCGCTGTCGCGGAGGCGTTCCGGACCGAGTGGGGCCAGGTCGTCGCGACCCTGATCCGGGTGACCGGCGACTGGGACCTCGCCGAGGAGGCCGCACAGGACGCGTTCGCCGCGGCCCTGCACAGCTGGCGCACCGACGGCGTGCCCCGCAACCCCGGCGCCTGGCTGACCACGACAGCCCGCAACCGCGCCACCGACAGGATCCGCCGTGCGGCCGTCGGGGCCGCCAAGCTCCGCGAGGTCGCCGCCATGGGGGCCGACGAGGGCCCGGACGAGGACGTGCTGACCAGCGGCGTGTACGACGACCGGCTGCGGCTGATCTTCACCTGCTGCCACCCGGCCCTGCCGCTGGAGGCCCGGGTCGCCCTCACCCTGCGCACGCTGGCGGGCCTGAGCACGACCGAGATCGCCCGGGCGTTCCTGGTCAGCGAGCAGACGATGTCGCAACGCCTGGTCCGCGCGAAGCGCAGGATCCAGACCGCCGGCATCCCGTACCAGGTCCCGCCCCGCGACCTACTTCCCGAGCGGCTGGCCGGTGTGCTCGCCGTGGTCTACCTGCTGTTCAACGAGGGGT
>DASXRB010000923.1:0-1539 GCA_036506875.1 Kribbellaceae bacterium
GCAGTGGCTGGCCACCAAGCCCAGCAGCCGGGTGGTCAGGCCACTGTGACCGTGCGAACCGATCACCAGCAGCGAACCGCGGCCGCTGGCCCGGGTCAGCACCTGCGCGGAGTGACCGGGCAGCACGAACGACTGCACCCGCACGCCCAGCTCGAGCTCGGCCAGCTCGGCGTTCACCAGGCGCCGGCCCCAGTCGAGCAGGTCGTCGGTGTCCGGGGCGAACGGATTCATGCCCAGGTGGTCTCAGTGGACCGCGTGCACGACGTGCAGCGAGGTTCCGCGCAGCCGGGCCTCCTGGGCCGCGGTGACAAGCGCGTGCCGCGCGAACATCGACCCGTCGACGCCCACCACGACCGGGCGGGTCATCGCGTCCACGGGCTGCTTGGCGCGGACCACCGCGACCGCGCTGTGCGCGCCGTGCAGGCAGGCCCGGCTCACCGCCCCGAGCGGTGGCCCGTCGAATGCGCTGTGGCCCCGGGTGCCGACCACCAGCAGGTCGGCCTCCCGCGACATCCTGACCAGTTCCTGCGCCGGACGGCCCTCGACCACGCCGTGGTGCACGTCCGCGTCCCCGGTCAGCTCCGTGACGAGGTCGGCCAGCGCCTTGCGGTCGTGCTCGACCAGCTCGGTGTGCCGCAGCCGGTGCGGCAGCTCGCCGTACGGCCAGAACGCCGTCCAGGCCTCGACCTTCGCGTCGTGCAGCCGGCCCTCGGCCACCGCCCAGCGCAGCGCCGCCACCGACGCCGTGGAGCCGTCGAGCCCGACCAGGATGCGTCGCATGCCCAACTCCCTTCGCCCGGAACCCTCGCCCCAGCGTCGTTCCGGCCGGGCGGAGCCGGTCAGGGCCCAAGGTCCCGTCACCGCCGGTCGCAACGCCCTGCCGCGGACCGCGCGGACTCCCGGAGCCTCGGCGTATGCGGACCCTCGTGACGACGACCGGACAGGTGCTGCTGATCGGATACGTGCCGCAGGAGATCGCGCTGTACCCGGACCTCACCGCGCGCGAGAACCTGCGGTTCTTCGGGCGGCTCTACCGGCTGCGCGGGCGCGACCTGGAACGCCGGATCGACGCTCGCGAGCTGAGCCGGCGCCGCCAGGTGGATGTCAGCGGACGATCGCCACGGGACAGTGCGCGTGATGCAGCACGCCCTGGCTGACCGAGCCGAGCAGGAGGCCGGCGAAGCCGCCGCGGCCGCGTGATCCCAGCACCAGCAGGTCGGCGGACTCGGCCGCGACCAGCAACGCCCGGGCCGGCTGGCCGCTGATCAGCCGGGTGTCCACCTCGACGTCGGGGTGGTCCTCGGCCACGCCGGCCAGCGACTCGGCGACCAGCACCCGAGCGGACTCCTCGATCTCGACCGGGTCGAACATCAACGGGCCGAGCCCGCCGTCGTACGTCGACACCGGGCTGCGCCAGGCGTGCACCGCGAGCACCCGGTCGCCCGTCCACTCGGCCTGCCGGAACGCGAACTCGACCGCCTGCGCGGACAGTTTCGAGCCGTCCACGCCGACCACGATCGTGGCCCGCTCCTGCGCCCG
>DASXRB010000924.1:0-3357 GCA_036506875.1 Kribbellaceae bacterium
GCCGAGCTCGACCCGCGGCAGGGCGGCATCCCGAGCACCAAGGGAGCCCTATGACGTCGGTGGTGGTGCTGGACTACGGGTCCGGCAACATCCGCTCCGCCGAGCGCGCCCTGGTCCGGGCCGGTGCCGACGTGACCGTCACCTCCGACTTCGACACGGCCCTGGCCGCCGACGGGCTGTTCGTGCCGGGCGTCGGTGCTTTCGCCGCCTGCATGGACGGCCTGCGCGCGGTGCGCGGTGGCGTGCTGATCGACAAGCGGCTCGCCGGCGGCCGGCCGGTGCTCGGGGTGTGCGTCGGGATGCAGATCCTGTTCGGCCGCGGTATCGAGCACGGCGTCGAGACCGACGGCTGCGACCAGTGGCCGGGCGTCGTGGAGCGCCTTCAGACCACGCAGGACGCGCCGGTGCCGCACATGGGCTGGAACACCGTCGAGGTCGAGGCGGGGTCGCGGCTGTTCGAGGGTGTGGCGGGGGAGCGGTTCTACTTCGTGCACTCGTACGGCGTGCGCACCTGGCAGCTCACCGGCACCCGCGAGTCGGTGCGGCCGCGGCTGGCCTGGACGTCGTACGGCGGTGACCGCTTCGTCGCCGCGGTCGAGAACGGCCCGCTGGCCGCCACCCAGTTCCACCCCGAGAAGTCCGGCGACGCCGGCGCTACCCTGCTCCGCAACTGGGTGACCTCGCTCTAACCGACCGTCAGCCACTCGTCCCCGAAGTCGGCCACCAGCATGAGCGTGCCGCCGAGGGCCGCGACGTAGCGGTCGAGCACCTCACGCGTGGACACCGATCCGTTCTCGATCTGGGACACACGCGCGACGGAGGCACCCATGCGCCGCGGCTATGTCCCCGGCCGTGTTGGATCGCGAGTGCTTGCCGTCGGCAACCGCGTGTCGTGGGCGTCAGGAGCGCTCGTGGGGGTCGGCGATTACAGCTTGCGGATTCCGTTACGGTTCGGGCGTCACGGGCGGGTCGGAGCGTTGCATCCTCTTCCGTGCCAACTCGCGCGGTGTCACACTCAGTCGCCAGGAGCATGCATCCCTCGGGGCGGGGAGGCGGGCATCGGTGCTGGCTGTGAGCAACCTCGAGGTCGTCTACGACGACGTGATGCAGGTGCTGCGCGGGGTCAGTCTCGAGGTGCCCGCGGGCAGGATCGTCACGCTGCTCGGCGCGAACGGCGCGGGCAAGTCGACCCTGCTGCGCGCGATCTCCGGGCTGCTCGACGTGCACGAGGGTGAGATCACCCGGGGCTCGATCACGCTGGACGGCCGGCCGGTGCACGGGCTGAGCCCGAACCGGGTCGCGGCGCTCGGGATCAAGCAGGTGATGGAGGGGCGCCGGATCCTCGCCGAGCTGACAGTGGAGGACAACCTGCGGCTCGGCGCACACGTCAACCCGCGGGCGGCCAGGGCGAACCTGGCCCGGACGTACGACCTGTTCCCGGTGCTGGCCGACCGCCGAAGGTCCACCGCCGGGTACCTGTCCGGTGGCGAGCAGCAGATGCTGGCGATCGGCCGGGCGCTGATGTCGGACCCGCGCTACCTGCTGCTGGACGAGCCGAGCCTCGGGCTGGCGCCGCTGATGGTGCAGCAGATCCGCGACGTGATCGTCGAGATCAACAAGCAGGGCACGACGGTGCTGCTGGTCGAGCAGAACGCGACGATGGCGCTGTCGATCGCCGAGCACGGCTACGTGATGGAGAACGGCAAGGTCGTGATGGACAAGCCGGCCGCGGCCCTGCTCGCCGACGACGACGTCCGCGAGTTCTACCTCGGGCTCGGCGCGGAGGGCGCGGCGAAGTCGTTCCGCGACGTGAAGCACTACAAGCGCAGGAAGCGGTGGCTGTCATGAGTGTGCTGACGTTCGACGACGTCGTGCTGTCGTTCGCCGGTGTCACCGCGATCAACGGCGTCAGCTTCACCGTCGAGGAGTCCGAGCTGTTCGCGGTGATCGGCCCCAACGGGGCGGGCAAGACGTCGATCTTCAACGTGCTGTCCGGGGTGTACCGGCCGCAGCGGGGCCGGGTCGTCTTCCGGGGCGAGGACCTGCTGGGACGCCGGCCGCACGAGATCGCCCGGCTCGGGGTCGCGCGCACGTTCCAGAACATCGAGCTGTTCGCCAACCTGACGGTGATCGACAACCTGATGCTCGGCCGGCACCACCACGCGCCGTACGGCGTGCTCGCGTCGTTCGCGTGGTTCGGCAGGGCCCAGCGCAGCGAGCTCGCGAACCGCGCGAAGGTCGAGGACATCGTCGACTTCCTCGAGCTGGAGCAGTGGCGCCGGCTGCCGGTCGGGCTGCTCCCGTACGGCGTGCAGAAGCGCGTCGAGCTCGGCCGGGCGCTGGCCAGCGAGCCGAGGCTGCTGCTGCTCGACGAGCCGGTGGCCGGGATGAACCTGGAGGAGACCGAGGACATGGCCCGGTTCATCCTCGACATCCGCGACGAGCTCGGACTGCCGATGGTCATGGTCGAGCACGACATGGGACTCGTGATGGACCTGGCCGACCGGATCATGGTGGTCGACTTCGGCAAGCCGATCCGCACCGGCACCCCGCGCGAGGTCGCCACCGACCCGGACGTGGTGCGGGCGTACCTCGGCGAGGAGCACGCGGTCGCGGAGGCCAAGTCATGACCGCCGTCGCCGGGCCGCGGACGCGGACCACCACGATCGTCACCCGGGTCCGGGACCGGGCGGCGAGCGCGCCCGGCGGGCTGGCGATGCGGGAGAAGGACTTCGGCATCTGGCAGGAGGTCAGCTGGGCGTCGTATTGGGACACCGTGCAGGTGGTCGGGCACGCGCTGCTCGCGCTCGGGATCGAGCCGGGCGACCGGGTCGCGATCCACTCGGAGAACCGGCGCGAGTGGCTGTTCACCGACCTCGGCACGGTCGCGGTCCGCGGCACCACGGTCGGGCTGTACCCGACCAACCCCGCCGCCGAGGTCGGGTACCTGCTCAAGCACTCCGGCGCCAAGATCCTGGTCGCGGAGGACCAGGAGCAGCTCGACAAGGCGCTCACGGTCATCGACGACCTGCCGGACCTGCAGCGGATCGTCTACCTGGAGCCGCGCGGGATCCGGTACCGGCACGACGACGACCCGCGGCTGCTGGCCTGGCCGGACTTCCTGGCGCTGGGGGAGCGGCACCGCGCCGAGCACCCGGACGCGGTCGCCGAGCGGATGGACGCGGCCGAGCCGTCCGACGTCGCCACGATGGTCTACACGTCCGGCACCACCGGACCGCCGAAGGGCGCGATGCTCACGGTCGCCAACATCGAGTTCGCGATCGCCACCTTGGTCAAGGACGGCGGCTTCACCTCACCGCCGCCCACCACGGCCGATGTGACGCTGTCCTACCTGCC
>DASXRB010000925.1:0-5976 GCA_036506875.1 Kribbellaceae bacterium
CGGGTGCAGAACGTGACGCCCTGCGTCCAGGAGCGGAACTCCATGTTCTTCTCGATACCGGTGTGCAGGTAGCCGATACCGCAGCGGGCCTCGGTCACCGTCTCGCCGTCGAGCTCGAGGATGAGCCGGAGCACGCCGTGCGTGGACGGGTGCTGCGGGCCCATGTTGACGACGACCCGCTCCTCGGGCTCGTCGGCGATCCCGGCCACCACGGAGTCCCAGTCCTGACCGGTGACGGTGAAGACCTTGCCCTCGGTGGTCTCCCGTACGTCTGCGTACGGATCGCTGGCAGTCATCAGTTGTACGACCTCCGGGTGTCGGGCGGCGGGATGGTCGCGCCCTTGTACTCGACGTCGATGCCGCCGAGTGGGTAGTCCTTGCGCTGCGGGTGGCCGGGCCAGTCGTCCGGCATCTGGATCCGGGTCAGCGCCGGGTGGCCGTCGAAGACGATCCCGAAGAAGTCCCAGGTCTCCCGCTCGTGCCAGTCGGCGGCCGGGTAGACACCGACCACCGACGGGATGTGCGGGTCGGCGTCCGGCGCCGACACCTCCAGCCGGATCCGCCGGTTGTGCGTGATCGACAGCAGGTGGTAGACGGCGTGCAGCTCGCGGCCCTCGTCGTTGGGGTAGTGCACCCCGCTGACGCCGGAGAAGAACTCGAACCGCAGCGCCGCGTCGTCCCGGAACTGCCGGGCGACGTCGACCAGCCGCTCGCGCTTGATGTGGAACGTGATCTCGCCGCGGTCGACGACGACCTTCTCGATCGCGTCGTCGCCGATCAGGTTCTCGACCCGCTCGGCGACCTCGTCGAACCAGCCGCCGTACGGCTTCGCGGACGCGCCGGGGAACTCGACGTCGCGGCGCAGGCCACCGAAGCCGGAGGTGTCACCGGTGCCGCGGACGCCGAACATGCCCTCGCGGCGCTCGACCACCTCGGGCGTGCCCGGCTGCGCGATGTCACCACCGGGCACCGACGCGGGAAGGTTCTCGGGCTGGTGCTCGCTCATCGGAGCAACCCCTTCATCTCGAGAGTCGGCGCGGCCTCCAGCGCGGTCCGCTCCTGCTCGGCCTCGAGCGCCGTGCGGTTCGAGCCGAGCTTGCCGGCCTTGATGTCCTCGTGCAGCTTGAGGAACGCGTCCAGCAGCATCTCCGGCCGCGGCGGGCAGCCCGGCAGGTACATGTCGACCGGTACGACGTGGTCCACGCCCTGCACGATCGCGTAGTTGTTGAACATGCCGCCGGACGACGCGCACACGCCCATCGCCAGCACCCACTTCGGGTTCGGCATCTGGTCGTAGATCTGCCGCAGCACCGGCGCCATCTTCTGGCTGACCCGGCCGGCCACGATCATCAGGTCGGCCTGCCGCGGCGAGGCGCGGAAGACCTCCATGCCGAACCGGGCCGCGTCGTACCGCGGGGCACCGGTCGTCATCATCTCGATCGCGCAGCACGCCAGGCCGAACGTTGCCGGCCACAACGAGGCCTTGCGCATGTAGCCGGCCAGCCCCTCGACCGTGCTCAGCAGCACGCCCGCCGGAACCTTGTCCTCAACACCCATGTCTCAGTCCCACTCCAGTCCGCCGCGGCGCCACACGTATGCGTACGCGACGAACACGGTCGCGATGAAGAGCACCATCTCGACGAGCCCGAACAGCGCCATCTTGTCGAAGGCCACCGCCCACGGGTACAGGAAGATGATCTCGATGTCGAACACGATGAACAGCATCGCGGTGATGTAGTACTTCACCGGGAACCGGCCGCCGCCGTCGGGCTGCGGTGTCGGTTCGATCCCGCACTCGTAGGAGTCGAGCTTCGCCCGGTTGTATCGCTTCGGCCCGACGAGCGCGCTGGTGACCAGCGTGCCCGCCACGAAGATCACGGCCAGAGCCAGCAGGCCCAGGATCGGTACGTAGGGGTGCACGGTCGCGCCGCCCTCCATTCCTTCCGGTCGTACCACAAGTGCTCAGACGTTCGTACCAGTACCGCGATGCTGCTGTGTCACAGGGTCGTGCCTGGTTGTACCTCAGGCGGCCGGGGCCACCTTGCACAGTCCGTTGATCACCCGGTCCATCGCGTCCCCGCCGCGCGGGTCGGTGAGGTTCGCGAGCAGCTTGAGGGTGAACTTCATCAACGTGGTCCGGGGCAGACCGTACTTGGTCGCCACCTTCATCACGTTCGGGTTGCCGATCAGCTTCACGAAGACCCGGCCGAGCGTGTAGTAGCCGCCGTACGTCTCCTTGAGGACCTTCGGGTAGGACGCCAGCGCGCGCTCGCGCTGGTCCGCCGGCCGCGCGAGGGCCTGTACCGCGACCTCGGCGGCCAGGTGCGCCGACTCCATCGCGTAGGCGATGCCCTCGCCGTTGAACGGGTTGACCATGCCGCCGGCGTCGCCGAGCAGCATCAGCCCGCGGGTGTAGTGCGGCTGCCGGTTGAAGCCCATCGGCAGCGCGGCGCCGCGCACCGGCTGGGTCATGTTCTCCTGGCGGAAGCCCCACTCGGCCGGCGTGTTGTCCAGCCAGCGCGTCAGCAGGTCGGCGTAGTCGACCTTGCCGAACGCGTCGGAGGTGTTGAGGATGCCCAGCCCGACGTTCGCGGTGCCGTCACCCATGCCGAAGATCCAGCCATAACCAGGGAGCAGGTTGCCTGTGCCTGGTTTTCCGTCCCACAGCTCCAGCCAGGACTCCAGGTAGTCGTCCTTGTCGCGCGGGCTCTTGTAGTAGGTCCGCACCGCGACGCCCATCGGCCGGTCGTCGCGCTTGTGCAGCCCCATCGCGATCGACAGCCGGGTCGAGTTGCCGTCCGCGGCCAGCACCAGCGGCGCGCGGAACTCGATCTCGTCGCCGGCGCGCCGTCCGCCCTCGTCCAGCGGCCGGGCCGTGACCCCCACGATATGTCCGGTGCGCTCGTCGAGCACCGGCCCGGTCACGTTGGTCCGCTCGTGCAGCCGGGCGCCGGCCTTGACCGCCTGCCGGGCGAGCATGTCGTCGAAGTCGTAGCGGGTCCGCACCAGGCCGTAGTCGGGGAAGCTGGCCAGGTTGGGCCAGTCCAGCTCCAGCAGGTGGCTGCCGCCGTGGATCCGCAGGCCCCGGTTGCGCAGCCAGCCGGCCTCCGCGGAGGTGTCGATGCCGAGGGCAATCAACTGCTTGGTCGCGCGCGGGGTGAGCCCGTCGCCGCAGACCTTCTCGCGCGGGAAGGCGGTCTTCTCCAGCAGCAGCACGTCCAGCCCGGCGTTCGCCAGGTGGTACGCGGCGGTGGATCCGGCGGGGCCGGCGCCGACGACGATGACATCGGCCTGCCGGTCGGCAGTCGACGCTGTCTCGCTCATCTCATCCCGGCCTGTAGGTCTGCTAGTGCGTTCGTGAACGAATTCACGAACGCCGGACACGGCACAGTCTAGAACCGTCCCGCAATCACGCGAAACCACCCCGGATCCGCTTGCCTGCAAGGCATTTACGCACTATTGGCGTTGCGAAAATTAACGCCCGGACCACCGTCCGCACTGGTCTCCTGGTCGCGCTTGACGGCGCGGTGAATGGCCACCAGACCACCCGACAGGTTGCGCCACTGGACGTCCGACCAGCCGGACCCTGCGATCATCCGGGCCACGCCGGCCTGGTCCGGCCAGGCCCGCACGGACTCGGCGAGGTAGACGTACGCCTCCGGGTTCGGCGACAGCCGCCGGGCCAGCACCGGCACGGCCCGCATCATGTACTCCAGGTAGCCGATCCGGAACGGCTTCCAGGTCGGGTGCGAGCACTCCAGCACCACGAGCCGGCCACCCGGCTTCGTCACCCGCAGCATCTCCGCGAGCCCGGCACCGGCGTCGTTCAGGTTGCGCAGCGCCCAGGAGATCGTCACGCAGTCGAAGGCGCCATCCGTGAACGGAAGTCGCAGCGCGTCGCCGGCGATGAAGTCCAGGTCCGGGAACGTCCGCTGCCCGACCCGCAGCATCCCGAGCGAGAAGTCGCACGACACCACCCGCGCACCGGACTCGCGCATGGGCACGCTGGACGCACCCGTCCCGGCGGCCAGGTCGAGGATCCGCTCCCCCGGCTTCGGGTCGATCGCGGCATAGGTCCGCGGCCGCCAGTAGTACCGCTCCATCCCCAGGGTCGCGACCGCGTTCGTGCGGTCGTAGCCCTCGGCGAGGTCGTCGAACATCCTCGCCACGTCCTGCGGCTGCTTGGTCAGATCGGCACGCGTCACGGGCCCAGTGTCGCGCGTCGTAGCACATCCGGATGTCACCAGGGTCACCCTCCGAAGTCCTGCGCGGCTGGGCAGGGCGGCTTACCCTTCAATGTCGTGAGCCTTCCGAGTACCGCGCCGGCGACCCCGGCCGCGACTCCGCACCTGGTGGTGCGCAGCCAGACCGCGGACGTGTCCGCGAGCCTGCTCGACCACCTTCCGTCCGACCGCGCGCTGGCCTGGGTCCGGCGCGGGGACGGCATCGCGGGGTGGGGGGAGGCCGCCCGGCTGGACGTCAGCGGGCCCGGCCGGTTCGCCGCCGCCGAACGCTGGTGGTCCGAGCTGACCGCCGCGGCCGTGGTCCGCGACGACATCGACGTACCGGGCTCCGGCCTGGTCTGCTTCGGCTCGTTCGGCTTCACCGACGAGGACCCCGGGCTGCTCGTCGTACCCGAGATCCTGGTGGGGCGGCGCGGCTCGGCGACCTGGGTGACCACGGTCTCCCCCGCCAGCTCGCTGCCGGCGCCGCCGCGGCTGTCGGTGCACGAGCCGGACCCGGCCGGTCAGGTGACCTTCGCCGACGGCGCCCGGTCGGGTGCGGAGTGGTCGGCGATGGTGGCCGAGGCGGTACGACGGATCGCCGCCGGCACGGTCGAGAAGGTCGTGCTGGCCCGGGACCTGGTCGCCGTGGCCGACGGCCCGATCGACCTGCGGGCGCCGCTGCGCCGGCTGGCCTCGTCGTACCCGGGCTGCTGGACGTTCGCCGTCGACGGCCTGATCGGCGCGACCCCGGAGTTGCTGGTACGACGGGAGCGCGGGCTGATCACGTCCCGTGTCCTGGCCGGCACCATCCGTCGTACCGGAGACGACGAGCACGACCTGGCACTGGCCGCGTCGCTCGCGCGATCGAGCAAGGACCTGGAGGAGCACGAGTTCGCCGTCCGCTCGGTGGCCGAGGCACTGCAGGAGCACTGCCAGTCGATGCTGGTCCCGGAGTCGCCGTTCGTGCTGCACCTGCCGAACGTCATGCACCTGGCCACCGACGTCACCGGGGTCGCGGCCAACGGCGCGTCCGCACTCGGGCTCGCCGCGGCGCTGCACCCGTCGGCGGCGATCTGCGGTACGCCGACCGACGTGGCCCGGGACCTGATCGCGGAGCTGGAGGGCATGCGCCGGGGCCGCTACTCGGGGCCGGTGGGTTGGCTGGACGGCAGCGGCGACGGCGAGTGGGGGATCGCGCTGCGTTGCGGCCAGGCCGACCCGGACGACCCGGCCCGGATGCGGCTGTTCGCCGGCTGCGGCATCGTGGCCGGCTCCGACCCGGCCGCCGAGCTGGCCGAGTCCAACGCCAAGCTGGTCCCGATGCGCGACGCCCTGGAGGGGTAGATCTTGAAGCTGACCAAGTTCGGTCATGCGTGTGTCCGGCTGGAGAAGGACGGCAAGGTCCTCGTCATCGACCCGGGCGTGTGGTCCGAGCCCGAGGCGCTGGACGGCGCCGACGCCGTACTGGTGACGCACGAGCACGTCGACCACCTGAACGCCGAGCTGCTGGCCGGCCTGGAGGTCCCGGTCTGGACCAACGCCGGCTGCGCGGCGCACCTCGCCGGGCTCGGCGACCGGGTGACGGTGATCGAGGGCGGGCAGGCGTTCGAGGCCGCGGGCTTCGCGGTGCGTGCCTACGGCAACGACCACGCGATCATCCTGCCGGAGATCGGTGTTCCTTGCGCGAACACCGCCTACCTGGTGGAGGACGCGGTGTTCCACCCGGGCGACTCGTTCACCCGTGCGGACC
>DASXRB010000926.1:0-2977 GCA_036506875.1 Kribbellaceae bacterium
GTGTCGGCACTCGTCGGGCCCTTGTGACCACCGCCTGTGGATAACGGCCGATGCCTGCCGGCCGATGCTCGCATCCTGCAGGCATGACATCTCCCAGCCTGTTCTCAGATCCCGTCCTTCTGTTCGACGGCCTGCCCTTCACCCGCGCGGAAGCCCGGGACGCCGCGGTCGACGCGCATGCCCTGCGCCGGCTGCGACGGCTCGGCCTCGTGCGTGCGGTGGTCCGCGGTGTGTACGTCGACTCGGCGGCCGAGGACTCGCTCGCCCTGCGTGCGGCGGCGGTGGCGAAGGTCGCGCCCGGCGACGCGGTCGTGTGCCGTCGTACGGCGGCCTGGCTGTTCGGCGTCGACGCGTTGGCCATGCAGGAGCTGAGGACGCTCCCGAAGGTCGACTTCGTGCGGCAGCGAACCACGCGCGCCCTCAAGTCCACGGCCGCGAGCGGGCACTCGCAGACCCTGCTGCCCGGTGACGTGATCGAGTGGCACGGCCTGCGGGTGACGTCGCCGGTCGCCACGGCCGTGCACCTGGCCCGGCATCTGGACAGGCCGTTCGCGCTGTCGTCCCTGGACGCGATGGCGCGGGCCGAGCTCGTGACGGCGGCGGATGTGCGCGCGGCGGTTCGGAGGTATCCGCATCATCCGGGCATCCGGCAGGCTCGCGAGCTGGCGAGCCTGATCGATCCGGCCGCTGAGTCCCCGGGGGAGTCGTGGCTGCGGCTGCGGATGATCGACGCCGGGTTCCCGGCACCGATCCCGCAGGTGACGATCAAGGACGGGCCGCGCGAGTACCGCGTCGACCTCGCGTTCCTCGACCCGTTGCCAGGGCAGACCGACCGGCGGCTGGCGCTGGAGTACGACTCGGACCAGTGGCACAGCACCCGGGAGCAGGTCGAGGCGGACGAGTCCCGCCGCGCCAGGCTGGGACGGCTCGGCTGGGAGGTCAGGTCGGTACGGCGGTGGGAGGTGTGGGGCTCCGACGCGAGGCTCGAGCGTGCGATCGGGGAACTGCTCGGCATCGAGCCGCAGCTGCCACGCGGATGGTGACCCTTGGTCGGAAGGGGCCGGCGAACGACGACACGCCGGGTGACAAGGGCCCGATGATCGGGGTTACTTGTCGATGTCGCCGACGACGAAGAACATGCTGCCGAGGATGGCGACCATGTCGGCGACGACGCAGCCGGTCAGCATCTCGGGAAGGACGGCGATGTTGTTGAACGACGCCGAGCGGAGCTTGAGGCGCCACGGCGTCTTGTCGCCGCGGGAGACGAGGTAGTAGCCGTTGATCCCGAGCGGGTTCTCGGTCCAGGCATAGGTCTGGCCCTCGGGGACCTTGAGGATCTTCGGCAGCCGGACGTTGACCGGCCCGGACGGCATCGCCGCGATCCGGTCCAGGCACGCGTCGGCCAGGTCGAGCGACACCTTGACCTGCTCCAGCAGCACGGAGAACCGCGCGAAGCAGTCGCCGTCGGCACGAGTCACCACCCGGAGGACCCCGCCCAGCTCGTCGTAGGCGAGATAAGGCTCGTCCCGCCGCAGGTCGAAGTCCACGCCCGAGGCGCGCGCTATCGGGCCGGACACGCCGTACGAGGCGATCAGCTCCGGCGCCAGCCGCCCGACCCCGACGGTCCGGGCCCGGAAGATCTCGTTGCCCAGGACAAGGTTCTCGATATCCGGCAGCCGCCGCCGGACCGCGTCCACCGCCGCCCCCGCGCGGTCGAGCCAGCCGACCGGCAGGTCCTCCTTCAGCCCGCCGACCCGGTTGAACATGTAGTGCATCCGCCCGCCGGACAGCTCCTCCATCACGGCCTGGACGGTCTCGCGCTCGCGGAACGCGTAGAAGATCGGCGTAATCGCGCCCAGCTCCAGCGGGTAGGAGCCGAGGAACATCATGTGGTTGAGCACCCGGTTCAGCTCGGCCATCAGGGTCCGGATCCACACCGCCCGCTCCGGCACCTCCAGCCCCATCATCCGCTCGACCGCGAGCACGACGCCGAGCTCGTTGGAGAACGCGGACAGCCAGTCGTGCCGGTTCGCGAGCACGATGATCTGCCGGTAGTCGCGGACCTCGAACAGCTTCTCCGCGCCGCGATGCATGTACCCGACGATCGGCTCGCACGTCACGATCCGCTCGCCGTCCAGCGTCAGCCGCAGCCGCAGCACGCCGTGCGTCGCCGGGTGCTGGGGGCCGATGTTGAGCACCATGTCGGTGGTCGCCAGCTCGGAGCCCGCGCCGGTCCCGCCGCGCTCGTACGACGACCCGAGGCCCGCCGCCCCGGCGCCGATCCCGACGACTCGTTCGCTGGTCACCCGCTGAGCGTAGCCGCGATCGCCCGCTCCCAGGACGCGAGGAACGCCGGATACCCGGCGGCGAACTCCCGCAGCTGCGCGCGGGCCGCGTCCGTGAGCGCTGTCAGCTCGTACGCGACGGTCGCCTCGGTCCGGCCGCCGGCAGCAGGGGAGAGTACGACGCCAACGGTGCCGGCCCGCGCGCCGGGCGTCACCCGGGCGTACGAGATGGCCCGGCCCGGGTCGCGTGCCAGCACGATCCAGGTCGTCGTCTCGCCGTGCGCGCCGGTCTCGAAGACGGTGCCTGGCGCGGTGTCGTCCTCGGCCGGCACCGGGTACGACGGATCCCAGCCGGCGGCCCAGGCGCGTTCGCCCTCGGGTGTGAAGAGCCGGTACGCCTCGTGCGGCGGCGCGTCGATCGTGATCCGTCCGGTCAGCCGGACCTCGCTCATGACCCCTCCCGCAGTCTGTGCGCGTGCCGCGCGGTGAGCTCGAGGCCGTACACGTCCTTGAGCTGCTCGATCTTGGCCCGGGTCTCGGCCCCGAACGGGGCCTTGCCCTCGAACACGTGCAGCACGATGCCCTCGACCAGCTCCCCGAGCGGTACGTCGAGGTACTCGGCCAGGCCTTTGAGCACCTTCAGCAGCCGCCGCTCGATCCGGAACCCGGTCTGGGTCCGCTCGATCGCGACC
>DASXRB010000927.1:0-2366 GCA_036506875.1 Kribbellaceae bacterium
CGAGCTCCATCTCGTCCCCGGCCAGGTCGAACGTCGGCTTGCCGGCCGCCGGGACGGTGCAGGAGGTGAGCGCCATGCCCATGCTGCGGCCGTTCTCGTTGACCTTCTTCGCGACGTCCGCGACCTCGGCCAGCGACCGGCCCTGCTCGGCGGCCGCGCCCGCGATCTTCTCCAGAAGCACCGTCACGCCCACCCCGCGGCGGCCGGCGGTGTAGAGCGAGTCCTGCACCGCGACGTCGTCGTTCGTCACCACCGACACCACCTCGGTGCCGGAGTCGGCGGCGAGCTCGGCGGCCATCTCGAAGTTCATCACGTCGCCGGTGTAGTTCTTCACGATGTGCAGCACCCCGGCGCCGCCGTCCACCTCGCGGGTGGCGGCCATCATCTGGTCCGGCACCGGGGAGGTGAAGACCTCGCCCGCGCAGGCGGCGTCGAGCATGCCGGGCCCGACGAACCCGCCGTGCATCGGCTCGTGCCCCGACCCGCCGCCCGACACCAGCCCGACCTTGCCCGGCCGCGGCGCGTCCTTGCGGTAGACCACCTTGTTCGCGTGGTCGACCCGCACCCGGTCACCGTGCGCCGCCTCGAACCCTCGCAACGCCTCGGAGACGACATCGGCGGGATCGTTGATGAGCTTCTTCATGCGCCCATCCCAGCACAGTGCGTGCCCGGTGGGCAGCCTTTCGCGGCGGGTGTCAGTCCTTCGGGCGCAGCAGTGGGCGGACGACCTCGCGGGCGTCGTGGATGCGGGACTTGACGGTCCCGAGCGGGGCGCCGACGGCGGCCGCGATCTCCTCGTACGACAGCCCGTAGACGTCACGCAGGACCAACGGTGTCACCATCTGCGGCCGGTTCTTCTCCAGCGTCTCCAGTGCCTCCAGCAGGTCCAGCCGGGTACCGGCGATGACCGACGTCGTGCGCGGGTCCGGCCGCTCCATCTGCTCGGGGTTATGAGCGGCCTGCGCGCGCCGCTTCAGCTTCCGGTACGTCGTACGCGCCGAGTTGGCCGCGACCGTGTGAACCCAGGTGGAGAAGCTGCTCCGGCCGGAGAACGTGCCGATCTTGGTGGCGATGTTCAGCATCGCATCCTGGCATGCGTCCTCCGCGTCCGCGCTGAACGGCAGCACGCTCTTGCAGATCCGCAGCACCTTCGGCTGGATCTGGCGCAGCAGGTCGTTCATGGCCGCGGAGTCACCCGCGGCGGCACGCGCCGCCAGCTCGCCGAGCTCGTCACGCGTGGCAGCGTTGTCAGCTTGATCGACCATCGTGTCCTCACTGTGACCGGGGGACGTTTTTGCGTACCCCGGGTGATCCATAATGCCCTGCATGGGGGTTCCGGTCAGACTCGGGCGGTACGCGGTGCGCCGACGCCTGGGCTCAGGGGGGTTCGCGACGGTCTGGCTCGCGTACGACGAGCAGCTGGACGCCGAGGTCGCGGTCAAGGTGCTGGCGGACAACTGGGGTGACGACGAGAGCGTACGACGGCGGTTCCTGGAAGAGGGCCGTTTCCTGCGCAGAGTCGAGTCCGAGCATGTCGTCCAGGTGCACGACGTCGGCGAGCTGGAGGACGGGCGGCCGTTCCTGGTGCTGACGTACGCCGACCGCGGCACGCTGGCCGACCGGATCCGGGAGAAGCCGCTGGAGCTGGCGGAGGCCGTGGACGTCGTCGTACAGGTCGGGCGCGGCCTGACCGCGCTGCACCGCCGCGGCCTGCTGCACCGGGACGTGAAGCCGGCGAACGTGCTGTTCCGCAGCACCGACGACGGCGAGCGCGCGGTGCTGTCCGACCTCGGGCTCGGCAAGTCCCTGGACGAGGTCTCCCGGATCACGCTGCCCGGCGGCACCCCGTCGTACGTCGCCCCCGAACAGGCGATGGGCGAGCGGCTCGACCCGCGGGCCGACCAGTACTCCCTGGGCGCGGTGGCCTACGCCGCGCTGACCGGCCGGTCGCCGCACCACGTCAACGGCCTGCGGGCCGCGGCCGAGGTCAAGGAGCCGCCCCGGCCGAGCGAGCTCGGTTTCGCGGTGCCGGACCGGATCGAGGAAGCGATCCTGCGCGCGCTGCAGCCGGATCGCGAGAACCGCTGGCCGGATGTCGCGACCTTCACCCGCGAGCTCGTCGGCGGCCTCAACGAGACCACGCGGTCGTTCGAGCCGATCCCGGACGAGCCGCGCGTGGACCCGAACGCGGTGACGCAGAAGCTCCTCACCCCTCCGGTCGTCCGGACCCCGCCGCCTGCGGCGCCGCTGACGACCTCGGTGCGGATGACCGACCAGGCCGCGCCCGTCGCGATGCCGGTCGTGCCCGGGCCGGATCGGCAGGCGACGGCCGCGACGGTACCCGCGCCTGCCGCGGGATCGCGCGG
>DASXRB010000928.1:0-9272 GCA_036506875.1 Kribbellaceae bacterium
TCGAGGACTCGCTCGCCGACCGGACCGTGCTGATCGTCGGGTACGGGTCGATCGGCGAGGCGCTGGAGCGCCGGCTGGCCGGGTTCGAGTGCGAGGTGCTCCGGGTGGCGCGCCGGCCGCGCGACGGGGTGTCGCCGGTCGAGGACCTGCCGGCGCTGCTGCCTCGCGCCGACGTCGTGGTGCTGCTGGTGCCGGCGACCGACGCGACGCGCGGGCTGGTGGACGCGGAGTTCCTGGCCCGGATGAAGGACGGCGCGCTGCTGGTGAACGTCGCGCGCGGCGTGATCGTGGACACCGGCGCGCTGGTCGCCGAGCTGCGGTCCGGCCGGCTGCGTGCCGGCCTCGACGTCACCGACCCCGAGCCGCTGCCGGCCGGCCATCCGCTGTGGTCGGCCCCGAACGTGCTGATCACCCCGCACCACGGCGGCGCCACCACGGCCTTCGCCCCGCGCGTCGCGGCCCTGGTCCGCGACCAGCTCGAGCGCTACGCGGCCGGCGAGCTGCTAGCCAACGTCGTCGCCGGCCCGCTCCGCTGACTGATCGAACGCGCCGTGCCGTCCGGCGCCCGCGGCGAACCGCGCGGCGCCGTCGCGCGCATCCGCACGCAGCGACACCAGGCCGTGTGCGAACTCGTTGATCATCGCGGCCCGCTCGTCCAGGCCGTCCTGCTCCAGCGCCGACAACCGGTCGTGCCGCAGGCAGGTCTGCGGGAACGCGGCCAGCTGGTGCGCCAGCTCGACCGCGGCCTTGAGCGAGTCCCCGGCCGGTACGACGCGGTTGGCCAGGCCGATCCGCAACGCCTCGGTGGCGTCGACCGGGCGCCCGGTGAGGATCATGTCCATCGCCATGCTGGTACCGATCAGCCGCGGCAGCCGGACCGTGCCGCCGTCGATCAGCGGCACACCCCAGCGCCGGCAGAACACCCCGAACACAGCCGTCTCGTCGGCGACCCGCAGGTCCGCCCACAGCGCCAGCTCCAGCCCGCCGGCCACCGCATGGCCGGATACCGCGGCGATCACCGGCTTCGACAGCCGCGTCCGGGTCACGCCCAGGGGCCCGTCGCCGTCGGGTGCGATCCGGTTGGCCTGCCCGGTCGCGAACGCCTTCAGGTCGGCACCGGAGCAGAACGTCCCGCCCTCGCCGTGCAGCACCGCCACGGCCGCCTCGTCGTCGGTGTCGAAGAGCCGGAACGCCTCCGACAACGCGGCCGCCGCCGGCTGGTCGATCGCGTTGCGGACCTCCGGCCGGTCGATGCTTACCACCGTCACCGGACCGTCGTGCCGGACCTTGACCGTCATGGGTGAAGTTTGCCTCAGCAAGGTGTCGCGCCGGCCACCGGCCGCGCCCGTTCCAGGATCGCGCCGGTAGCAGTGCCGGCCGGCAGCGTGCCGAACGCGACACCCCGGTCGCCGTCCAGCCGGGACGCGCAGAAGGCGTCCGCGACCGCGGCCGGCCCGTGCCGGACCAACAGCGATCCCTGCAGGGCCAGCGCCATGGACTCGACCACACGCCGGGCGCGGAACTGGACGTGCTCCGGGTCCGACAGCTCCTTGCGCAGCCGCGCGACCGCGGCGTCCAGGCGGCCGTCGGCCCCCGCGGCCAGGTCGAGCTCGGCGAAGAACACCTCGACCGACTCCGGCTGCCTGGCCATCGCGCGCAGCGCGTCCAGCGCGGACACGTTCCCGGAGCCCTCCCAGATCGACATCAGCGGCGCCTCGCGGTAGAGCCGCGGCATCCCGGACTCCTCGACGTACCCGTTGCCGCCGAGGCACTCCAGCGCCTCCGCCGCGTGCGCCAGCGCCCGCTTGCACACCCAGTACTTGCTCACCGCGAGCCCGATCCGCCGGAACAGGTCCTCCCGCTCGTCGCCCGCGACCGCGCGGTCCACCGCACCGGCCAGCCGCATCGCGACCGCGACGGCCGCCTCGGCCTCGACCGCCAGGTCGGCCAGCACGTTCGTCATCAGCGGCTGCTCGATCAGCCGGGCCCCGAAAGCACTCCGGTACGACGCGTGGTGCACCGCCTGCGTCACCCCCAGCCGCATCCCGGCGGCCGAGCCGATGACGCAGTCCAGCCGGGTCAGGTTGACCATCCGGATGATCGTCTGGACGCCCCGGCCCTCGTCGCCGACACGCCGGCCGCGGGCACCGTCGTACTCGATCTCCGCGGAGGCGTTGGAGCGGTTGCCGAGCTTGTCCTTCAGCCGCTGCAGCTGGATCGCGTTGCGGCTGCCGTCGGGCAGGACCCGGGGGAGCAGGAAGCAGGTCAGCCCGCCCGGTGCCTGCGCCAGCGTCAGGAACAGGTCCGACATCGGCGCCGAGGTGAACCACTTGTGCCCGGTGATCGTGTAGGTGCCGTCGCCGGCCGGTGTCGCCCGGGTCGTGTTCGCGCGGACGTCGGAGCCGCCCTGCTTCTCGGTCATCGACATCCCGGCGATCAGGCCGCGCTTGGTGTCCGGGATCCGCAGGCCGTAGTCGTAGACCGCAGCGGCGAGCAGCGGCTCGTAGGTTTCGGCGAGGTCGGGTTCGGCGCGCAGCGCGGGGACGGCGGCGTACGTCATCGAGACCGGGCAGATGTGCCCGGGTTCCACCTGGCCCCAGACGAGGTTCTTCGCGGCCCGGGCCACGTGCGCGCCGGGGCGGCCGTCGGACCACGGAGCGGCGTGCAGGCCGTGCTCGACGGCGATCCGCATCAGGTCGTGCCAGTGCGGGTGGAAGTCCACCTCGTCGATCCGGTGGCCGTACCGGTCGTGGGTGCGCAGCACCGGCGGGTACCTCTCCGCCAGCCGGCCCCACTCCTGTGCCTGCTCGCCGCCGGCCTGCCGGCCGAGCTCGCGCAGCTCGTCCTCGGCCCAGCCGGCGCCCTCGCGGCGCAGCCCCTCGAGCAACGCGGGATCGGCGGCCACGTCGTACCCGGTCAGCGGCGGGACCTGGTTCGTCACCTGATGTGTCGCCGGCATCGCGTCCTCCTCGGAAGGTGTCGTCAGGCTGACATTACGATTTCGATGCGCTTGCCGGGTGGTTCAGGCTGGGCGGACGGCGATCGTGCTGCGACCGGTCGCGGCGCGCTCGGTGCTGCTGAGCGTGCTGCTCGGCGCGCACCCGCCGTCGCTGCCGGCGCGGGACCTGGTCGCGTTCGGCGAGTACCTCGGGATCGCCGAGACCACCGTCCGGGCCGCGCTGTCGCGGATGGTCGCCGCGGGCGACCTGCTGAAGGACGGCACCGTCCACACGCTGTCCGAGCGGCTGGTCGCGCGGCAGCGACGGCAGGACGAGGCGGTCTCGCCGTCGACCAGGGCGTGGCGCGGTGGCTGGGAGCTCGTGGCCGTCACCGGCACCGGCCGGAGTGCCGCCGACCGCGCGGACCTGCGGACGACCCTGACGTCACTGCGGCTCGCCGAGCTCCGCGAGGGGCTGTGGCTGCGTCCGGACAACCTGCGCCGCGGCTGGCCCGCCGGGTTGGACGCGGTGTGCGAGCGGTTCAGCGGCCGTCCGGACGGCGACCCCGCCAGGCTCGCGGCGAACCTGTGGGACCTGGACGGCTGGGCGCGGCAAGGGGAGGAGTTGCTCGGGCTGCGGGACGACGATGACCCGCCCACGCGGTTCGCCGCCGCGGCGGTCGTGGTGCGGCACCTGCTCGGCGACCCGGTGCTACCCGAGCCGCTGCTCCCGGCGAACTGGCCGGCCGCCGCGCTGCGATCGTCGTACGAGAGCTATCGCGAACAACTGCTCGCGCTCCGCCGGGCGTTCTGAGCGAGGCTGTCCAAAAGGCGGCGGCGTCGGAGGCGGATCCGGACAGCGTGGTCATACAGTGAGACCCATGTCCGAGAACGCGAAGACCCCTGACATCAAGCCCCGCAGCCGTGCCGTCACCGACGGGCTCGAAGCGACCGGATCGCGGGGCATGCTCCGCGCCGTAGGCATGGGGGACGCGGACTGGGACAAACCGCAGATCGGCGTGGCGTCCAGCTGGAACGAGATCACCCCGTGCAACCTGTCGCTGGACCGGCTCGCGAAGGCGGTCAAGGACGGTGTGCACGCGGCCGGCGGGTACCCGCTGGAGTTCGCCACGATCAGCGTGTCCGACGGCATCTCGATGGGGCACGTCGGCATGCACTACTCGCTGGTGAGCCGGGAGATCATCGCCGACTCGGTCGAGGCGGTGATGGAGGCCGAGCGGCTGGACGGCACCGTCACGCTGGCCGGCTGCGACAAGTCGCTGCCCGGGATGCTGATGGCCGCGGCCCGGCTCGACGTGTCCGCGGTGTTCCTGTACGCCGGCACGATCCTGCCTGGCCGGCTCGGCGACCGCGACGTCAACATCGTCGACGCCTTCGAGGCGGTCGGCGCCTGTGCCCGCGGGCTGATCAGCCGCGAGGAGGTGGACGCGGTCGAGCGCGCGATCTGCCCGGGCGAGGGCGCCTGCGGCGGGATGTTCACCGCGAACACGATGGCCTCGGCGGCCGAGGCGCTCGGCATGTCGCTGCCGGGCAGCGCCGCACCGCCGGCGGTGGACCGGCGCCGCGACGGGTTCGCCCGGCGCTCCGGCGAGGCCGTCGTCGAGCTGCTGCGGCACGGCATCACGGCCCGCCAGATCCTCACGAAGGAGGCGTTCGAGAACGCGATCGCGGTCGTGATGGCGCTCGGCGGCTCGACGAACGCCGTCCTGCACCTGCTCGCGATCGCCCGCGAGGCGCAGGTCGAGCTGGACCTGGACGACTTCAACCGGATCGGCGAGAAGGTGCCGCACCTCGGCGACCTGAAGCCGTTCGGGCGGTACGTGATGAGCGACATGGACCGGGTCGGCGGAGTCCCGGTGGTGATGAAGGCGCTGCTGGACGCCGGGCTGATCCACGGCGACTGCCTGACCGTCACCGGCCGGACCGTGCAGGAGAACCTCGCCGACATCGCCCCGCCCGACCTGGACGGCACGATCCTGCGGGCGCTCGACAACCCGATCCACGCGACCGGCGGGCTGTCCGTCCTGCGCGGCACGCTGGCGCCCGACGGCGCGGTGGTGAAGACCGCCGGGCTGGAGTCCGAGGTGTTCACCGGCACCGCGCGGGTCTTCGACGGCGAGCGCGGTGCGATGGACGCGGTCGAGGACGGCTCGCTGAAGGCGGGTGACGTGGTGGTGATCCGGTACGAAGGCCCGAAGGGCGGACCGGGGATGCGCGAGATGCTCGCGGTCACCGGTGCGATCAAGGGCGCCGGGCTCGGCAAGGACGTGCTGCTGCTCACCGACGGCCGCTTCTCCGGCGGTACGACGGGGCTGTGCGTCGGTCACGTCGCGCCCGAGGCCGTCGACGGCGGTCCGATCGCGTTCGTCCGCGACGGCGACCGGATCACTCTCGACGTCAAGAACCGCACGCTCGAGCTGCACGTCGACGCCGACGAGCTGGAGCGCCGCAAGCAGGGCTGGGTCCCGAAGGAACCGGCGATCACCGGCGGCGTGCTCGGCAAGTACCGACGCCTGGTCCGCTCCGCCTCCGAAGGCGCCGTCTGCGTCTGACCCGTCAGCATCTGGCCCGGGGACGGCGGTCTCATGTCATGAGACCGCCGTCCACGTGGGTGGACAAATGCGCTGCGTTCGGCAAAGGTTGCCCCATGCGATCGAATCTCCTCGTACTCCAGCGGCGCGCCGACTGACGCGAAGCAGGAGTCGAGCGCGCCCCCTCACCAGCCCTGGTGGAGGGGGTTTTTCAGTTCTCGGACCCAATATCCGGACCAGGAAAGGCAGTCATGAGTGAGCAGCTGACCGGGGCACAGGCTCTGATCCGCGCCCTGGAACACGCCGGTGTCGACACCGTCTTCGGCATTCCGGGCGGCGCGATCCTTCCGGCGTACGACCCGATGCTCGACTCGACCCAGATCCGCCACATCCTCGTACGTCACGAGCAGGGCGCCGGGCACGCCGCGCAGGGCTACGCGGCCGCCACCGGCAGGACCGGCGTCTGCATGGCCACCTCGGGACCGGGCGCGACGAACCTCGTCACCCCGATCGCGGACGCGTACATGGACAGCGTCCCGGTGGTCGCGATCACCGGCCAGGTGCCGAGCATGGCGATCGGCACCGACGCCTTCCAGGAGGCGGACATCCGCGGCATCACGATGCCGATCACCAAGCACAACTTCCTGGTGAACGACCCGAACGAGATCGCGACCACGATCGCCGAGGCGTTCCACATCGCGTCCACGGGCCGGCCCGGCCCGGTGCTGGTGGACGTCACGAAGGACGCGATGCAGGCGAAGGTGGACTTCCGCTGGCCGACCGAGCTGACCCTGCCCGGGTACCGGCCGGTGACCAGGCCGCACCCGAAGCAGGTGCGCGAGGCCGCCAAGCTGATCGTCGCCGCGGAACGCCCGGTGCTCTACGTCGGCGGCGGCGTACTGAAGGCGCACGCGCACGAGGAGCTGCGCGAGCTCGCCGAGCTGCTCGGGCTCCCCGTGGTGACCACGCTGATGGCCCGCGGCGCGTTCCCGGACACCCACGAGCTGCATTTCGGGATGCCCGGCATGCACGGCTCGGTGTCGGCCGTCGGCGCGCTGCAGCGGTCCGACCTGCTGATCTCGCTGGGCGCGCGGTTCGACGACCGGGTGACCGGCAAGCTGGACTCGTTCGCGCCCGAGGCGAAGGTGGTGCACGCCGACATCGACCCGGCCGAGATCGGCAAGAACCGCGCCGCCGACGTGCCGATCGTGGGCGACTGCAAGGAGGTCATCACCGACCTGATCGCGGCGCTCAAGCACGAAATCGGCTCCGGCCCGAAGCCCGACTACGACCCCTGGCGGCACCAGCTGGAGAACGTCCGCGCGAAGTACCCGATCGGGTACGACGAGCCGGAGGACGGCAGCCTGTCGCCGCAGCACGTGATCCAGCGGATCGGTCAGATCGCGGGCCCGGACACCATCTACACCGCCGGCGTCGGGCAGCACCAGATGTGGGCCGCGCACTTCCTGCCGTTCGAGAAGCCCGGCCACTGGCTGAACTCCGGCGGCCTCGGCACGATGGGGTACGCCGTCCCGGCGGCGATGGGTGCGAAGGTGGGCCGCCCGGACAAGACGGTGTGGGCGATCGACGGCGACGGCTGCTTCCAGATGACCAACCAGGAGCTCGTCACGTGTGCCCTGGAGGGCATCCCGATCAAGGTTGCCGTCATCAACAACCAGTCGCTGGGCATGGTCCGGCAGTGGCAGACGCTGTTCTACGACAAGCGCTACTCCAACACCGACCTGCACTCCGCGCGGATCCCGGACTTCGCCAAGCTGGCCGAGGCGATGGGCGGTGTCGGCCTGCGCTGCTCCGACAAGGACAGCGTGGACGCCACCATCGAGAAGGCGATGGCGGTCACCGACGCCCCCGTCGTGGTCGACTTCGTCGTGCACCGTGACGCGATGGTCTGGCCGATGGTTGCCGCCGGCACCAGCAACGACGACATCAAGGTCGCGCGCGACATGGCGCCCGAGTGGGACACCGAGGAGCTCTGAGTACGACGATGAGCAAGCACACACTGAGCGTCCTGGTCGAGAACAAGCACGGTGTCCTGGCGCGCGTGGCGGCACTCGTCGCGCGGCGCGGGTTCAACATCGACTCGCTCGCGGTCGGGCCGACCGAGCACCCGGACGTGTCCCGGATGACGATCTCGGTGAACGTCGACGAGCACCCGCTGGAGCAGGTCACCAAGCAGCTCAACAAGCTGGTGAACGTGATCAAGATCGTCGAGCTCGAGCCGGCCGCCACGGTCCAGCGCGAGCTGGTCCTGGTCAAGATCAAGGCCGACGCGTCGACCCGCGGCCAGGTGCTGGAGACCGTCCAGCTGTTCCGGGCGAAGGTCGTCGACGTCACGCCGGACGCGGTCACCATCGAGGCGACCGGCAGCCCGGAGAAGCTGGAGGCGATGCTGCGGGTGCTGGAGCCGTTCGGCATCCGCGAGCTGGTCCAGTCCGGGATGGTCGCGATCGGCCGCGGCAGCCGCTCGATCACCGACCGCACCCTGCGCCCGGTCCCGGTACCGGTCGCCGGTCCGCACCAGCCGGGCGCCGCGACGGACCAGCCGGGCGTGCCGGCGAAGCCGCGTAGCGCCGTACCCGCTCCGCCCGCGCACCCCGTTCCCGCTCCGCCGCCCGGCCACCGGCCGGCCGCCCGGCGCGCCTGATCCACCGAATCACCCCAACCAAGGAGACGAACTCCCAGTGGCAGCAGAAATGTTCTACGACGACAACGCCGACCTGTCGGTGATCCAGGGCCGGCACGTGGCGGTGCTCGGCTTCGGCAGCCAGGGCCACGCGCACGCGTTGTCGTTGCGCGACTCCGGTGTCGACGTGCGCGTCGGCCTCCCGGAGGGCTCGAAGAGCCGCGCGAAGGCGGAGGCGCAGGGCCTGCGGGTGCTCACCCCGTCCGAGGCGTGCGAGGAGGCCGACGTCATCGTCGTGCTCGCGCCGGACCCGGCGCAGCGCAAGCTGTACACCGAGGCGATCGAGCCGAACCTGGTCGACGGCGACGCGCTCGTCTTCGGTCACGGCTTCAACATCCGGTTCGGCTACATCAAGCCGCCGGCCGGCGTCGACGTGTTCATGGTCGCGCCGAAGGGACCGGGCCACCTGGTACGACGTGAGTTCAGCGAGGGCCGCGGTGTTCCCGTGCTCGTCGCGGTCGAGCAGGACGCGACCGGCAAGGCCTGGGACCTGGCGCTGTCGTACGCCAAGGGCATCGGCGGCCTGCGCGCCGGCGGTATCAAGACCACCTTCACCGAGGAGACCGAGACCGACCTGTTCGGCGAGCAGGCCGTGCTGTGCGGTGGCGTCTCCGCGCTGGTGCAGGCCGGGTTCGAGACGCTGACCGAGGCCGGCTACCAGCCGGAGGTCGCGTACTTCGAGTGCCTGCACGAGCTGAAGCTGATCGTCGACCTGATGTACGAGGGCGGGATCGCCAAGCAGCGCTGGTCGGTGTCCGACACCGCCGAGTACGGCGACTACGTCTCCGGCCCGCGGATCATCGACGAGTCGGTCAAGGCGCGGATGCAGGACGTCCTGGCCGACATCAAGGACGGCTCGTTCGCGGCCCGCTTCATCGCCGACCAGGATGCCGGCGCGCCGGAGTTCGCCGAGTTCCGCAAGAAGAGCGAGTCGCACCCGATCGAGGCCGTCGGCAAGGAGCTGCGCGCACTGATGGCCTGGGTCAAGTCCCACGACGACGACTACGTAGAGGGCACAGCCGCGCGCTGATCCCCCCGTCGTCGGGCCCTTGCGACCCGGCGTGTCGCCGCTCATCGG
>DASXRB010000929.1:0-4162 GCA_036506875.1 Kribbellaceae bacterium
CCGATGAGCGGCGACACGCCGGGTCACAAGGGCCCGACGACGGGAGTGTGGGGTCAGGGAAGTCTCAGGGAATCTTCAGGGTCGAACGGGCGTTCAGGTGGAATCTTGAAGCTTCATCAAGCGTTGCTTCCGGTGTAGCGACGAAGGGAGTTTCGGTGGCTCGTATGGTTCGGGTCCGCTCCGCGGACGATGGCATCGACGGCAAGGACAGCGTCGGTCTCTACCTGGAAGAGATCGCGCGTACTCCCCTGCTCACCGCCGAGGAAGAGGTCGAGCTGGCAGAGACGGTCGAGGCCGGTCTGCTCGCGGAGCACCTCCTCGAGGAGGGGCGGGTCGGGCGCCGGAAGGGCGGCGCGCCGAAATATGCGACGGAAGAGGAACTGCGGTGGCTGGCCGAGGAGGGCCAGCGTGCGCAGCAGCGGTTCGTGACGGCGAACCTGCGACTGGTGGTCTCGATCGCCCGGCGGTACGGGCGGTCCCAGATGCCCCTGCTGGACCTGGTCCAGGAGGGCAACACGGGCCTGATCCGTGCGGTGGAGAAGTTCGACTACCGCAAGGGCTTCAAGTTCTCGACGTACGCGACCTGGTGGGTGCGGCAGGCGATCACCCGCGGTATCGCGCAGCAGGCCCGCGTGGTCCGGCTGCCGGTGCACGTGGTCGAGCAGCTGAACCAGGTCGGCTCCGCCCGGCGCACGCTGGAGCGCAAGCTCGGGCGGGAGCCGGAGATCGAGGAGATCGCGTTCGAGCTGGGTCTGGACGAGGAGCGGGTCACCGAGCTGATCCGGATCGGGCGTGACCACGTCAGCCTGGACAACCCGATCGACGACGAGGGTGAGACCTCGCTCGGCGACCTGATCGCCGCCGAGTCGGCGCCGGGGCCGGACCAGCTGGTCGCGGACGCCTCGGACCGGTCCGGGCTGTTCAGCCTGGTCGACAAGCTCGACCCGCGGTCGGCGGACGTGATCCGGCGCCGGTACGGCCTGCACGACGGCCGCCAGGCCAAGCTCGCCGACATCGGTGCCGTGCACGGCATCTCCGCCGAGCGGGTCCGCCAGATCGAGCGCGAGGCCCTCGCCCGCCTCCGCAAGATCGCCGACCCCACCCTGGCGGCTTAACGACCAGCGGTACGACGACCCCCGGGCCCAGGTGGACCCGGGGGTCTCGTCATGTCCGCTCCTGGACGTGCCAGCCGTCGACCAGCGGCAGCAGCTCGGGCAGCGTGTGCACGGTCGCGTCCGGGACGCCTTCGGTGTGGCCGATCTGGCGGAGCGGGATGTCGCTGTGCGGGACGTGCACGGCACGCATGCCGGCGTTCTGCGCTCCCCAGACGTCGTCGAACAGCCGGTCCCCCACGAACACGCACCGCGCCGGCTCGTCGACGCCGACCGCGGTCATCGCGGCCAGGAACGCCTCCGGGTGCGGCTTGGTCCACGGGATCTCACTGGAGTAGACAGCCCCGTCGAACAGCTCCAGCACGCCGTCGCGCTCGAAGATCTCCTCGTGGTGGTCGCGGCTCCACAACGTGTTGGACAGCACGCCGACCCTGATCCCGCGCTCGCGCAGGCCGCTGAGCACCGCCGGGGCGTCGGGGTCGATCAGGCTGTGCGGCTCCCAGCGCCGCTTGTACTCCGCCAGCGCCGCCTCGGTCATCACCACACCGGCGAGCAGGCAGACCTCCTCGAGGGTGCCGCTGCGGTGCTCGTCGCGGGCCCGGTCCCAGACCTGCTGCTCGGCGGTGAGCAGAGCCGCGCCGAGCTCGTCGGCCCGCTCCGCGTCGATCAGGGCCGCCACCGCGCACCAGTACGCCAGCAGGTCCACGCTGTGCCAGGGCGTCAGCGTCCCGCCCCAGTCGAACAGCACGGCGTCGATCGTCTCGCTCGGTTCAGTCGCCACGCAGGGCAGGATGCCAGGCCGGTCCGACAACCGGCGGCTCGGGCAGCGGCGGCGAGCTGCGCGCGACCCGCCTGCGGCGCGCCAGCCAGGTCACCGCGAGCAGGTAGACGAGCGACGGCGGTACGTCGTACAGGAGCAGATCCCACGAGCCCGCGCCCTGCGTGTCGTCGTACAGGCCGAACGCGACGGGCAGCAGGAAGGCGGCCAGGTTCCCGGTCGCGTGGAAGGCGATCCCGGCCTCCACGCCGCCGGTCCGGACGGCGAGCCAGCCCATCGCCATCGCCCACACCAGGAGGTCGGCCAGCGCCCAGGCCGTGTACTCGTGCCCGGCCGCGAACGCCGCGCTGCTGACCACGATCGCCGGCCACGGCGACCTCAGCGCGGCGCGCCACCTGCGGACGAACCCGCTCCCGCCCCGGCGGTCGGAGCCGGACGCGCCCATGAGCTGCAACAGCCAGCCGCGGAAGACGACTTCCTCGGCCGCGGACTGGAACGGCACGAGCAGCACGATGAGGACCGCCGGGAGCCAGAACGCATCCCACCCGACCCAACTGCCCTCGGCCTCGGCCTCCACCGGCCAGATCCAGTCCACCACGATGCTGATCCCGTATGACAGCAGCGTGCAGGCCAGCGCCGGCAGCATGCACATCAGCAGCCAGCGCCAGCGGAGCCGGCTCACGACCGACAGGACGCTGCCGGCGGGCCGGCGTCCCACCAGGCGCACCGTGAGCAGCACGGCCGGCAGCAGCAGGCCGATCAGCACCAGCTCGGCGGCGATGTCCTCGGTCTGGTTCGGGAACAGCTGGTCGCCGCCCAGGTCGGCCTCACCGCCGCCGAGCGCGACGTGGATGGCCTCCCAGGACCCCATGACGACGCCGACGACCACGATCGCGATGACCAGGAGGGCGAGCACCTCGTACGGCGACCGCCACCAGCGGCGCCGCTCGATCCGCGCGAGCCGGTGGAACGGCTCGCCGGGCGGGACCGCGGACACGGGCCGCCCCCGCCGGGGCTGCGCCGGCCACGGCCCTGGCCACGGCGCTGGCTGAGCGGGCCCGGCCGGTGGCGGGCCCGGCCAGGGCTGCGGCGACGCGGAGTCCGATGGCGGCGGCTGCATGAACGAACGATATGTCGGTGGCGTGGGACAGACTGGCGTCATGCTGCTCACCGACCTGGTCGACACCTCGGCCGCCGTCGCGGCGACCCGATCCCGCCGTCGGAAGGCGGACCAGATCGCCGCGCTGCTGTCGCGTACGACGAGCCCTGACGAGACCCAGATCGTGGTCAGCTACCTGTCCGGTGAGCTGCGCCAGCGTCGTACCGGGGTGGGCTGGCGGAGCCTGATGGCCGTCCCTGAACCGGCCGCCGAGCCGAGCCTGGACGTGACCGAGGTCGACGGCGCGTTCGCCGCGGTCAGCGAGATCTCCGGCACCGGGTCGCAGGCGAAGCGGAAGGCCGTGATGGACGACCTGTTCGGACGGGCGACGGCCGACGAACAGCGCTTCCTGCGGTTCCTGGTCGGCGGCGAGCTGCGGCAGGGCGCGCTGGACGGCGTGATGGCCGACGCGGTCGCCACCGCCACCGGGATCAGTCTGGACAAGATCCGCACTGCCACGATGCTGCGTGGTGCCGCCGCACCGGTCGCGGTCGCGGCACTGGTGGACGGCGAGGCCGGTCTGAAGCAGTTCGGGCTGCAGGTCGGCCAGGGCGTGCAGCCGATGCTCGCCCAGTCCGCCACCACCGTCGCCGACGCCTTCGCGAAGACCGGCACGCCGGCCGCGCTGGAGTGGAAGCTCGACGGCATCCGCATCCAGGCACACCGCGACGGCGACGACGTCACCGTCTACACCCGCACCCTCGACGACATCACCGGCCGGACCCCGGAGGTGGTCGCCGCGCTGCGGCAGCTCCCGTGCGAACGGATCGTGCTGGACGGAGAGCTGATCGCGCTGCGCGGGGACGGCCGGCCGCACCCGTTCCAGATCACCGGCTCGCGCACCATGACGAAGAACGCGACCGGGCCGGAGACGGTGCCGCTGACGCCGTACTTCTTCGACATCCTGCACCTCGACGGCACCGACCTGCTCGGCCTCGACAGCGCCACCCGCCACGAGCGCCTCAGCGCCGTCGTCCCCGAGCACCAGCGCATCCCCCGCCTGGTCACCGAGGACGCCGGCGAAGGCCACGAGTTCTTCACCGACGCGGTACGACGCGGGCACGAGGGCGTGATGGTCAAGTCGTTGTCGGTGCCGTACGAAGCCGGCCGGCG
>DASXRB010000930.1:0-1660 GCA_036506875.1 Kribbellaceae bacterium
GCGTCCGTTGCCGGACTTCTTGAACCCGCCCCACTCCGCCTGCGGCACGTAGGGGTGGTAGTCGTTGATCCACACCGTGCCGTGCCGGAGCCGCTGCGCCACCCGCTGCGCCTTCGCGCCGTCGGTGGTCCAGACCGCGCCGGCCAGACCGAACTCGGTGTCGTTGGCGATCCGGACCGCGTCGTCCTCGTCGCTGAACCGCTCGACGGTGAGCACCGGCCCGAACGACTCCTCGTGTACGACGGACATCCGCTGGTCGCACTCGTCGAGCACGGTCGGCAGGTAGAAGTAGCCACCGGCGAGCTCCGGGTCTTCCGGGCGCCGGCCGCCGCAGCGCAGGACCGCGCCCTCGGCGAGCCCGGCGGCGACGTACGCCTCGACCTTGTCCCGGTGCGCCGCGGAGATCAGGGTCCCGGTCTCGGCCTTGGGGTCGAACGGGCCGCCGAGCCGGATCCGCTCCGCGCGGCTGACCACCTCGTCGACGAACCGGTCGTGGAGCGAGTCCTCGACGATCAGCCGGGCGCCCGCCGAGCAGACCTGCCCGGAGTGCAGGAAGACGGCGGTCAGTGCGAAGTCGACGGCGGTCTCGAAGTCGGCGTCCGCGAAGACGACGTTGGGGTTCTTGCCGCCGAGCTCGACGGCGGTCCGCTTGACCGTGTGTGCCGCCGCGGCGAGGATCCGGCGTCCGGTCGGCAGCCCGCCGGTGAACGACACCATGTCCACGTCCGGGTGCTCGGTGAGCGGGCCGCCGACCTCGGGGCCGGAACCGAGGACGAGGTTCGCGACGCCGGCCGGCAGGCCGGCCTCGGACAGCGCGCGCATCAGCAGCAGCGCCGTCGACGGGGTGAGCTCGCTCGGCTTGAGCACGAAGGTGTTGCCGGCGACCAGCGCCGGTGCGACCTTCCAGGACGTCTGCAGCAGCGGGTAGTTCCACGGCGTGATCAGGGCGCAGACCCCGAGCGGTTCGCGGACCACCCGGCTGATCGCGTCGGCGCGTCCGGTGTCGACGACCCGGCCGGCGTCGGTGCCGGCGATCCCGGCGTAGTAGCGCAGGCAGGCGATCACGTCGTCGACGTCGTACTCGCTCTCCACGAGCCGCTTGCCGGTGTCGAGCGACTCGGCCCGGGCGAACTCGGCCCGCTCGGACTGGATGCGGTCGGCGACCCGGAACAGCAGCGCGCCGCGGTCCTTCTCCGGGGTCGTCGGCCACGGGCCGTGGTCGAAGGCCTCACGGGCGGCGGCAACGGCGTCGTCGACGTCGGCGGCGGATGCCTCGGCGACGGTCGCGACCAGGGTCCCGTCCGCCGGGCAGCGGATCTCGCGGCGTCCGCCGGCTCGCGGGGTACGCCATTCTCCGGCGATGAACAACTCGGTCACTGGATCTCCGAAGGCAGAAGGGTGTTGCGCATTACGCAAACTGATTCTTCTGCGGCAACAGCGTGTTCGCTGGTGCGCGCTGTGTCAAGGCCCTGTCCACGGTGGGCGGCAGTGGTGCGGCGGACTGTCGCGACGATCGGCGCCGGAGAGCTCATCGGTCGGCTCCTCGTCTCAGCGGAACACGACCGCGCGGTTGCCGTTCACCAGCACCCGCCGTTCGCAGTGCCAGCGGACCGCCCGGGCCAGTACCTGGGCCTCCACGTCGCGGCCGGCGGCAACCAGC
>DASXRB010000931.1:0-6461 GCA_036506875.1 Kribbellaceae bacterium
GAGACCGCCGGCCGGATCGCCGGGTTGCACGGTGCCGAGCTCACCGGGTGCCTGGTCGAGGGCGCAGAGGTGCAGGTCGTCGTGGGCGTGCGGGCCGAGTTCGGTTCGATGGGCCGTCCGTGGGTCACCTCGGCGGCACGCGCAGGTCCGGTGGGCGGGTCAGATGTCGAGCAGCCAGCCGTTCTGCTCGGCGATGCGGATCGCCTCGGCGCGGGTGCGGGCTCCTGTCTTGCCGATCGCCGAGGAGAGCTGGCTGCGTACCAAGCCCTCGGGGACCTGCAGGTTGCGGGCCAGGACGGCGACCGACCCACCGTCGCGGGCGGCTTGCAGCATGTCGGCCTCCTCGCCGGTGAGCGGGCAGTCGGAGTAGCCGAGCGTCTCGGCGGCCAGGTTCGCGTCGACGACCCGCAGGCCGCGGTGCACCCGCCGGACGGCGTCGGCGAGCTGCGGTGTCGGGCTGCCCTTCACCACGACGCCCTTGGCGCCGGCCGCCAGCCCGCGGTTCAGGAGGCCGGGCCGGCCGTAGCCGGTGAGCATCAGCACGCGGCACTCCGGCATCGAGATGCGCAGCGCCGCGGTGACACGCAGGCCGTCGCGGCCTGCGGAGCCCACGTCGAGTACGGCGACGTCGGCGCGGAGCTGCTTCGCGGTGCCGACCACGTCGTCGGACGGCCGCAGCTCGGCGACCACCTCCAGGTCGGGCTGGCTCTCCATGCGGCTGCGGAGAACACCCCGGCTGAGGATCTGGTCGTCGACCAGCAGCAGCCGGATGCGGTCTTGCAACACCGACCTCCGAGGAACCGCGGACCGTGACTGCACGTCCGGCATCGACTTGGCTGGCCAAGGCTTCCACATGATCCTGGCATCGCCTACCAAGCGGTCCGCTTGGGAGCAGATCGCTACCGGAACGCTATCGGATCGCGATCGTACGGGGGTTCGGACGTCGCCGCGAGTGGGTAAGGCATGCGATCTCATGACGGCCGGTGATGTTGCTGCTCCGTTACGCACCTTCACCATTGCTGTCACAGACAGTAGTTGCTACTGTTCGTTGCGTAACGCATCGAGCTAGCGTCGTCGGCGTGCATCCGGCTGAGGACCCATCGAGCCGCATGATCCCCACCGTCGATCACGGTGGCGTGCGGCGCCAGCGGGTGCGAGGTCGGCCGCGGCGGTGAGGCAGGTACCGCGTCGTGGCCGACCGTTCCGCCGGCTTCAGTGATCGTCGGCGACCTCTTCGTCCTTGCGGGACCCGGCTCGGTCCTCCGGCTCGTTCCCGTCGCCCAGCTCGGCGGCCCTCGCCGGCGCCACCTCCGCCTTCGGTGCCGCCTCCACCTTCGGCGCTGCCTCCACTTTCTGGCGCAGGTCCCGGACCTCCTTGCGCCGCCGGTAGCCCCGGCCCACGCCCTTCTTCACCAGCCACGTCCCGGCCAGCAGCGCCGCCGCCGTGCAGACGCCGATGAAGAACACGACGGACGCCCTGGTGTCGAAGCCGAGGCCGAAGATCTCGAGCCGCGCCGAGCCGCCCGAGCTCGCGGCCACGCCCGCCGCGAGCAGCACCGCCACGCCGACCAGGATGAGTCCGAGCACGACCATGAGATGCCGCCTTCCGTGAGCCCCCGTGAGCCGTGACCCGGACAGCCGCGACAGGCCGCGCGGTCACTGATCACAGTCTGCTACTCCGCCGAGCAGCGCGTCGAGCAGCACCACCGCACCCGCCTTGTCCAGCGGGTGGTTGCCGTTGCCGCACTTCGGCGACTGCACGCACGAGGGACAGCCGTCGACGCACTCGCACGACGCGATCGCCTCGCGCGTCGCGCGCAGCCAGTCCGCGGCGGTGTGGTAGCCGCGCTCGGCGAAGCCCGCGCCGCCCGGGTGGCCGTCGTACACGAAGACCGTCAGGCAACCGGTGTCGGCGTGCAGCGCGGTGGAGACGCCGCCGATGTCCCACCGGTCGCAGGTGGCGAACAGCGGCAGCAGCCCGATCGACGCGTGCTCGGCGGCGTGCGCCGCGCCCGGCACGTCGGGCAGTCCCAGTGCGCCGACCGTCGCCTCGGGCAACGTCCACCAGACGGCCTTGGTGCGCAGCGACCGCTCGGGCAGCTCCAGCGGGGTCTCGTCCAGCACGTCACCGGTGATCAGCTGCTTGCGCTGGTACGAGACCACCTGGTGCGTCACCTGCACCCAGCCGTGGCAGAGCGTTGCCGCACCCCACGACACCGACGACTCGGTCGACAGGATCCCGATCTCGGTCACGTCCCGCGCCGTGGTCGAGTAGTCGGGCGCGGCCGGCGCGACCATCGCCACATGGTCCTCCAGGTCAAGGGCCCGGACCAGATAGGACTCCCCGGCATGCAGGTACACCGCGCCCTCGTGCACCGTCGAGTGCGCCGCGCCACCGTCCACGGTGCCGAGCAGCCGTCCGGTGTCCTCCTCGACGATCTGCACCGTCCGGCCGCCGGCGGACCGGATGTCGATCGCGTCCACCGCCCGGTCCCGCCGGGTCCAGAACCACCCGCGCGGCCGGACCCGCAGCAGCCCGCCGTCCACCAGCTGCGCGATCACCTCCGGCGTCGACGCCCCGAACACCTCGAAGTCGTCCGCCGTCAGCGGCAGCTCCTGGGCCGCCGCGCACAGCTGCGGCGCCAGCACGTAGGGGTTCTCCGGGTCGAACACCGTCGCCTCCACCGGCCGCCCGAAGATCGCCCGCGGGTGACGCACCAGGTACGTGTCCAGCGGGTCGTCCCGCGCCACCAGCACCGCCAGGGCATCCGTCCGCGACCGCCCGGCGCGACCCGCCTGCTGCCACAGCGACGCCCGTGTGCCCGGCCAGCCCGCCAGCAGCACGGCGTCCAGCCCGGCGATGTCGATGCCCAGCTCCAGCGCGTTCGTCGCCGCGACACCCGTCAGCTCGCCGCCGGACAGCAGCGCCTCCAGCCGCCGCCGCTCCTCCGGCAGGTACCCGGCGCGGTAGGCCGACACCTGGCCGGTCAGCGACGGGTCGACCTCGGCGAGATGCGACCGCGCCGTCAGCGCCACCGTCTCCGCGCCACGCCGGGACCGCACGAACGCCACCGTCCGCACCCCCGACACCACCAGGTCCGCCAGCAGGTCGGCGACCTCGGCCGTGGCGGTCCGTCGTACCTGACCCGAAGGACCGCCGTACGACGTCAGCGGCGGCTCCCACAGACCGAACGTCAGCCCGCCCCGGGGAGAGCCGTCCTCCTCCACCGCCCGCACCGGCAGTCCGGTCAGCCGCCGCCCGGCCACCGCCGGCTCGGCCACCGTCGCCGACGCGCACACGAACACCGGGTTCGCGCCGTAGTGTGCGCACACCCGCCGCAGCCGCCGCAGCACCGCCGCCACGTGCGCCCCGAACACACCCCGGTAGTGGTGGCACTCGTCGACCACGACGTACTGCAGGCAGCCGAGGAACCGCGCCCAGCGCTGGTGGTTCGGCAGCACCGACCGGTGCAGCATGTCCGGGTTGGTCAGGACGTAGGTCGCGTGGTCGCGGGCCCAGTCACGCTCCTCGATCGACGAGTCGCCGTCCAGCGTGGTCGCGCGCAGTCCGGAGACGTCGTACGACGAGATGCCGCGCAGCTGGTCGTGCGCGAGCGCCTTCGTGGGCGACAGGTACAGCACGGTCGCGGTGCGCCGGTACGGCGAGGCCGCGTGCGCCACCGAGAGGCTGGCGAACGCGGGCAGCAGGTAGCCGAGCGACTTGCCGGACGCGGTCCCGGTGGCGACCACCACGTGCTCGCCCGCGTACGCCGCCTCCGCGGTGGCGAGCTGGTGCGTCCACGGCGCCTCGATGCCGCGCTCGCGCAGCTGGGCGACCAGCTCCGGCGGCACCCAGCGCGGCCACGCACCGGTCTGCCCGGACCGCGCCGGCAGCGTCTCGACGTGCGTGAGCCGCCCGTCCCGCCCGGGGACCGAGGCCAGCCGCCGCAGGACCTCCCGCGACTCCACGCCCTGCGTCATGCGGTCTAGTCTCACCGGTGCCGCCGACCGTGACGCAGGCCACGCCGTAACGGCCGTACGGCCACGGACGTGTGCCGGGGTTGTGACTGTCCGCACCCGGTGGCTCGTGGTTGAATGCCCAGGGGCACTTGCCACAGGAGGCCGAAAGTGGATCTGTCGCTGACGACGCGCACCGAGGGTGAGCGGACGGTTGTCGAGGTCGGTGGGGAGATCGACGTCTACACGGCGCCCAAGCTGCGCGAGAAGCTGATCGAGCTCGTCAACGCGGGGCAGTACCACCTCGTCGTCGACCTGGAGAAGGTCGACTTCCTCGACTCGACCGGCCTCGGGGTCCTGGTCGGGGGCCTGAAGCGGGTGCGCACGCACGACGGCTCGCTGTCGCTGGTCTGCACCAGCGAGCGGCTGCTGAAGGTGTTCCGGATCACCGGTCTGACCAAGGTCTTCGACATCCACCCGGACGTCCGGTCCGCTCTGTAGGGGCCGCGCGCGGGTGTGGCGTAGACCACCCTGTCGTCAGGTCTGGTCACGCACCCGTTAGAGTGACGCACCGCCAGGCATCTGGCGTATCCACAGCTGTACCGAGAGTCGTGTCACAAGTCGTTGTCACAAACCCTTCGGCCGTGAACGTGTGCACCGCCCGTGGCAGGGGACGCCGCGCAGGTCGCCGGGTTGCTACCGAGGAGGACGGATGTCCGCGCTGCCTTATGCAGACCCAGCCGCGGTGACCCTGTCGTCCGGCAACACCACCCTGGTCGTCGTCGTCGGGGTGATCGCGCTGTTCGCGGTCGCCATCGCGATGGTGTTCCGCGGTCAGGTGCTCGCCGCGAACGACGGTACCGAGAGCATGAAGACCATCGCGCTAGCCGTGCAGGAGGGCGCCTCGGCGTACCTGAACCGGCAGTTCAGGACGCTGTCGGTGTTCGCCGTCGCCGCGTTCCTGCTGCTGTTCACGCTGCCGGTGCACGCCGGCGAGCACAGCGACCTGACGCTGAAGATCTGGCGGTCGGTCTTCTTCCTGATCGGGGCGGGCTTCTCCGCGTCGATCGGCTACCTCGGCATGTGGCTCGCGACGCGCGCCAACGTCCGGGTCGCCGCGGCCGCGCGCGACGAGGGCCGCGACCCGGCGATGAAGGTCGCCTTCCGCACCGGCGGCACCGTGGGCATGGCGACCGTGGGCCTCGGCCTGCTCGGCGCCTCCGCGGTCGTGCTGCTGTTCAAGGGCGACGCCCCGACCGTGCTCGAGGGCTTCGGCTTCGGCGCCGCGATGCTCGCCATGTTCATGCGTGTCGGCGGCGGTATCTTCACCAAGGCCGCCGACGTCGGCGCCGACCTGGTCGGCAAGGTCGAGCAGAACATCCCCGAGGACGACCCGCGCAACGCGGCGACCATCGCCGACAACGTCGGCGACAACGTCGGCGACTGCGCCGGTATGGCGGCCGACCTGTTCGAGTCGTACGCCGTGATGCTGGTGGCCTCGCTGATCCTCGGCAAGTCCGCGTTCGGCTCCGAGGGCCTCGTCTTCCCGCTGCTCGTCCCGGGCATCGGCGCGGTCACCGCCGTCATCGGCGTCTTCCTGACCCGGCCGCGCACCGGCGAGAACGGCCTGAAGACGATCAACCGGTCGTTCTACCTGTCCGCGGTCATCTCGGCCGTGCTGTGCGCCGTCGCCGCGTTCGTCTACCTGCCGGACACCTTCGGCGAGCTGCACGGCGGCAAGTCCGACGCCAGCGGCAACCCGGCCCTGATCGCCACCGTCTCGGTGATCATCGGCATCGTGCTGGCCGCCGTCATCCTGGCGCTGACCGGCTACTTCACCGGCACCGAGGACCGTCCGGTCCGGGACATCGGCAAGACCTCGCTGACCGGTGCCGCGACCGTCATCCTGTCCGGTGTCGCGGTCGGTTTCGAATCCGCGGTCTACACCGCGCTGGTGATCGCGGCGGCCGTGTACGGCGCGTTCCTGGTCGGCGGCTCCGGTGTGGTCGCGCTGTTCTGCATCGCGCTGGCGGGCTGCGGCCTGCTGACCACCGTGGGCGTCATCGTCGCGATGGACACCTTCGGCCCGGTCTCCGACAACGCGCAGGGGATCGCCGAGATGTCCGGTGACGTGCACGGCGACGCGGCCGGCATCCTGACCGAGCTGGACGCCGTCGGCAACACCACCAAGGCGATCACCAAGGGCATCGCGATCGCGACCGCCGTGCTGGCCGCGACCGCGCTGTTCGGCTCCTTCACGGACTCGATCTACGCCGAGCTCGACCAGGCCGGCGACGACAAGTTCAACTCCGCAGCACTGGTGTTCGACCCGTCGACGCTGGTCGGCCTGATCATCGGTGCAGCGGTCGTCTTCATGTTCTCCGGCCTGGCGATCAACGCCGTCGGCCGCGCCGCCGGTGCGGTCGTGTACGAGGTGCGCCGCCAGTTCCGCGAGATCCCCGGGATCATGGAGGGCACCGGCAAGCCGGAGTACGGCAAGGTCG
>DASXRB010000932.1:0-10907 GCA_036506875.1 Kribbellaceae bacterium
GCAGCGGGTTCACCAGGTCGAGGTAGTCCGCCGGCAGCAGCGGGGTGGTGAGCAGCTCCGCGACGCGGCGCAGCGTGCCGCCGCGGGGCAGAGCAGTAGTCGTCATACCTTGATCATGCTCATACTGAAGGCGTAATCTCCTGACCGCTTCGCATGAATCGTGTGACGCGATCTATTCCTGAGGAACAAAGATGCGCGACGACGCCGCCAGTGAGGTCGCCCGTTCGGCCGGGCTGAACCTGGACGAGACCCTCGTCACGACGCTGCGCGCGGCCCTCCCGGCGGTCGCCGAGCACGTGGTCGCGGCGATCACCGCGGAGGTGCCGAGTTACGCCCGCGCGTTCAGCGGCGCGATGGGCCAGAACATCGAGAACGCGGTCCGGCTGGCGCTGGCCGGGTTCCTGGAGCTCGCGTCCGGCGCGGAGGGCGCCGACCCGGGCACGCCGCTGGCGCCGGTGGTGGCGGCGGCGTACGACCTCGGCCGGGGCGAGGCGCGCAGCGGCCGGAGCATGGACGCGCTGCTCGCGGCGTACCGGGTCGGCGCCCGGGTCGCCTGGCGCGAGCTGGCCCGGCTCACGGTGCGCAGCGGGTTGGACGCGCCGACCCTGGCCCGGTTCGCGGAGCTGGTCTTCGCCTACATCGACGCGGTGTCCGCGGCCAGCGTCACCGGCCACGCCGACCAGCTCGCCGCCGCCGACCGGGTCCGGCAGCGCGCCCTGGAACGGCTCGGCCAGAGCCTGCTGGCCGGGGCACCGGCGGACGCGGTCATCGCCGCCGCCGAGCGTGCCGCGTGGGAACCACCCGGCACGCTCACCGCCGTGCTGCTGCCGGACGCCCAGGTGCGCGGCTTCCTCGCGCTGGCCGATCCCCGGATCCTGCAGCCGACCGAGCTGCCCGGGCTGGAGTCGGCCGACGACGTCACGGTGCTGCTGGTGCCGGACGCCGGCGGGCGGTCCCGGCGGGCGCTGCTGCGCGCGCTGCGCGACCGGGAGGCCGTCGTCGGACCGGCCCGGCCGTGGCTGCGGGTGCGGGCGTCGTACGAGCGGGCCGTGCGGGTGCGCGCGCTGCGGCCGGAACCGCCGCGGACCGTCGACACCGACGAGCACCTGACCGAGCTGGTGCTCGGCGCCGATCCGGAGGCGCTGGCCGACCTGCGCGACCGGGTGCTGGCGCCGCTGGCCGCGCTGCGCCCGGCGGTCGCCGAGAAGCTCGCGGACACACTGAGGTCCTGGCTGCTGCACCAGGGCCGGCGCGACGAGATCGCCGCCGACCTGTTCGTGCACCCGCAGACCGTGCGGTACCGGATGGGCCAGCTGCGCGATCTGTACGGCGACCGGCTGGACGACCCGCGGGTGGTGCTCGATCTGACGGTGGCGCTCGGCGTGCCGACGTACGATCGAAACGGAGAGTGAGGCGGACATGGATCTGCTGTTCGGCATTCTGGTTCCGGTCGTCGCGGCGGGCGGCGTGCTCGCCGCGTCCGGGGTGCGGGTGGTCAAGCAGTTCGAGCGCGGGCTGGTGTTCCGGTTCGGCCAGCTACGGGACGGAGCCCGCGGGCCGGGGCTGCAGATGATCGTCCCCTTCGCGGACCGGCTGCAGAAGGTCAACCTGCAGGTCGTGACGATGCCGGTGCCGAGGCAGGACGGCATCACCCGGGACAACGTGACCGTGTCGGTGGACGCGGTCGTGTACTTCCGGGTGGCCGACCCGGCGGCGGCGATCGTGAACGTGCAGAACTACCTGTACGCGGTCGGCCAGGTGGCGCAGACGTCACTGCGGTCGATCATCGGCAAGAGCGAGCTGGACGACCTGCTGTCCAACCGCGAGCGGCTCAACGAGGGCCTGGAGCTGATGATGGAGACCCCGGCGCTGGACTGGGGTGTGCAGATCGAGCGGGTCGAGATCAAGGACGTCGAGCTGCCGGAGTCGATGAAGCGGTCGATGTCGCGGCAGGCCGAGGCCGAGCGGGAACGCCGCGCCCGGATCATCACCGCGGACGGCGAGCTGCAGGCGTCGCACAAGCTCGCCCAAGCCGCCACCGTGATGGCCGACACCCCCGCCGCGTTGCAGCTGCGGCTGCTGCAAACGGTGGTCGAGGTCGCGGCGGAGAAGAACTCCACCCTGGTGCTGCCGTTCCCGGTCGAGCTGCTCCGCTTCCTGGAACGCTCGACCCCGGCGCAGCGGTCCGCGGCTGAACCGCGCGACACGGCGGAGGCCGTCGAACGACCGGACGAGCTGGAGGGCGGCGCGGACCAGCCCGCGGCTATCGACGCCGCCGGGCCGGACGAGCTCCGCGCCATCACCGACGCACTGCGAGCCGGCACCGAGCGGACCGACGCGCCGCGCGCCGACTCCTAGCACCGGTCACAAGGGGCGCTGTCGACGCCGGCCAGTTCATCGATGAGCTGCACAGAGAGCAGGGTGACGCCGAGGTCTCGGACCTTGGTGAGAAGCCCGTGCAGCTCCGCTTGGTCTACCACGACGCCGGCAAGGCTGGTCGTCCCGTCCTCTTCATGGGTCATTGCGAGGTCACCGAACCATGGCGACCAGTGGCGGTCCAGGTGCCCGGCGACACGGAGCCGGTAGCCCGCGGGTCCGGGTCCCTTTCCGACCCGCGTCATGAGGACCCGACCTTCGCGGCAGCATTGCTGGTTCGGCTGCTGCTGGCCCGGTGGCTGCGGTGTCGACGGAGGACGTACTCGGCAACCGCGAGGTTGATGACCCAGCCCGCGCCCAAGCTCAGGTCGGTGGCGAGCACACCAGTGCCGAACACCGCGTTCCCGATGCCTTGGGTGAACACCTGCGTGCCGGCGCCGAGCGCGAGGGCGTAGGCGCGTGTCATCCATGTCTGATGGCCGGTGACGTCGCCGCTGCGGATGGCGGTGAAGCCGAGGATGATGCTGGTGGCCATGGCAGACCCGAACGCGAGCCGGAACAGGTAGAGCAGCTCCCCGGTGCCGGGCTGGCGCGGGTAGAACTGCGTCATCCACAGAGCGGAGAACGCCACTGCCATGCCCAGCACCACCAGGACCCGTCCCGCCGCCCGGTGCCAGCGGGGCAGGCGGCGCCGGAACCGGGCGGAGAGCTGGAAGGCGCCCAGGACGGCATACGGGACCGCGCACATGATGTGCACGACCACGGGAACGGGTGAGGCGGTAATGCGTGGGTTCGCCGGCATGACGTGCGGTCCGCCGAACACCTCGACCAGCCGCAGAGTGCCGGTGATCGCGGGGATGAGGATGAGGGCGACCAGGGCGACCGGCACCCACCCGGTCGACCGGGTGGGGCGGGTTGCCGCGTGAACGGTCACTTGGCGCCCGCCGGGTCGAACTGCGAGCCGACAGGGCTGGGGGTGGGCCGCGCGGCCAGGGTGCGCTGATCGCGCCACAGCGCGTATCCCAGGCCGACCAGGGCGACACCGGTGGGAACGGCGAACAGCCTTTCGTTGACCTGCGGCAGCACGGGGATCGCGACGGTTGCCAGGGTGCCGCCGGCGAGGAGTGCCGCGGCCCACCGGGCGAGGACCTTGGCGCGGAACAGTGCGATGCCGAAGATGAAGCCGCCGCCGACGTAGGTGACGCCGGAGAGCAGGCTGAGGGTCTGCATGAGGCCGATGTCGCCGGTCGCGTGGCCGCCGGAGGCCACGGCAAGGACGTCGTTGACGTAGCCGGGCTCACTGTGAGCCAGTGCTGGCAGGACGCCCAAACCAACGATCTCGATGCTCATGATGATGAGGTAGCCGACGCCGAACAGGGCGTACCCGAGCAGACCGAGCACCCCGATCTGCTTCACCTGGCGCAGGTACATGCCGGTGATGCCGGCAAGCGACAGGGCGGCCATGAGCACCTTCATGGTCTGGCGGACCTTCCATTCGGTGGTAGTGACGAGAGCGACGTCCAAGTGAGGGTGGTTGATCTGGACGGCGATGAACAGCAGGCCCGCCGTGATGGCGGACAGGCCGGCCGCGCGGATCAGCTTGGTGGTCGTGATGGTCATATCCGGCTCCTTGATCCGAGTGCGCGGCGGGGCGCCGCGGGATGACCCGAAGGTAAGGACCGGTGGGGTGAGCGGGCGTCACCAAACGATGTGACTGACTGGGTGATCTGTGTGGCGGACGGATTACAGCAGGCCGCGTTCGCGTGCGCGGCGGACCGCCGCGCGGCGGCTGGTGACGTCCAGCTTGGTGAAGATGTGCTTGGTGTGGGTGCGCAGCGTGTTTTGCGAGACGAACAGCTCGCGGGCAATCTGCGGTCCGCTCAGCTCACTGTCGAGCAGCCGCAGCACCTGCAGCTCCCGGTCGCTCAACGACTCTGCTGACAACGGTGCCTGGCGCTGCCGTGCCCCGATGGTTTCGCGGCCGTGGGATGCGCTGAGGCCGAGCAGGCGACGCGCGAGGTCTCCATCGGGGCCCTGGTTGGCGGCGGCGCGCAGCAGCTCCAGCATCGGGCCGCCTTCGTTCAGGAAGAGCCGCACGTAGCATTCCGGTTCGGGCGCCTTGGCCCAGGCTTGGCCAAGGGACCGCAGGGCCTGCGGACGGTGTCCCTGCGCGTCGTACGCCAGGGCCTGCAGCACTCGGATCTCGACGAGACTTCCGCCGCGTCCCGAGCTCTCGGCGGCCACCCTCAGCCGGTCCAACAGGTCCACGACCCGCTCGAGCGCGCCGGGGTCGGGGTGCTCCCGGTCGCCCGCAAGGAGCAGGCGCACCAAGGTGAGGTGGTCGAACTCGCTCAGGTAGCTGACCTCGTCCGTGGCGGACACGCCTCGGTCACGAGCCCAGCCAGCCGCCTTCGACAGGTCGCCCTGATGGATCCAGACCCGGGCCTTCATCGCCGCGATGGGGCGCAGCTCCGGGAAGAAGCCCGGCCGGTGCAGCTTCCCTGCCTCGTCGAGGAGGGCGATCGCCTCCTGCGGGTCGCCCTCAGCCTCGACGACTTGACTCATGGCCACGAACCACCGGTACCGGCTCTCGCCCATCGCCGCACCCTCACCGAGCGCCGCCGCCTGCTCGAGGTGTCGCTTGGCGCCCTCAAGGTCCCCGACCTCGCAGTCCATCTCGCTGAGCCCGACGTGCAGGTCGGCGTGTGCGCGCGCCACGGGCGCCCCGTGTGCCTCCGCGAGAGGCAGCGCCCGCTGGTAGAGCCGGCGGGCCGTGCTGGGGCGACCCGCCGCGAGCCACATGTCAGCAAGCACCACGGTGCTGCTCAGCTCGTCCACGAGGTTCCCGGCCGCGTGCAGGCTTGCCACCGCCTGCGTGAACGTCTCCAACGCGCTCGACACGTCCCCATTCGCCCATGCGGCAAGGCCGAGGAACCCGGCCGCTCCACCTCGCGCGAGATGGTCGGCAGGACCGGCCAGCTCCAGTGCGCGCCGAGCGTGCTGCGCAGTCCCCGCCACATCGCCTCTGCCTTGCGCCAGGGAGGCCCGGTAGACGGCGATGGTCGCCGGCAACGTGCGCAACTCCTCGGTGTCAGCCCACCGCTGCGCCGACCCCTTTGGTCCGGCGGCGAGCGCACGCTCCGCGTCGTCCAGTCGCGACTCGACCGCCTCGAGGTCCCCGGAGATCATGAGCATGTACCCGTAGAAGACACTGAGCACCGGACGGCGGCGGACCATGTGGTCGGGCAGTGCCTTCAGCCAGCCGAGCAGCACGGCTTCGCGCCGCTCGCGTCGGATGGCCGGCACAGCCAGCTCCATGAGGTAGGCGGCGCGGTCGAAGTCGAGCGCAGCCAGCGCGTGCCTGACCGCCTCCTCGGCCGAGTCATGCGCCTCGTACCAGCGGCTGGCGCGCTGGTGGAGCAGCGGGACCAGGTCGGGCTGCTCGGCGAGCAGGCGCGCTCGCAGCACGTCGGCGAACAGGTGGTGGTAGCGGTACCACTCGCGACGGTCGTCCAGGGGGACGAGGAACAGGTTGGCCCGTTCAAGGGTCGTGAGTGTGTGGCTGCCGTCGTCACGGTCGGTGACGGCGTCACACAGCGTACCGGTGAGACGGTCGAGAACCGCTGAGCGCAACAGGAAATCGCGCATCGGCTCAGGCTGGTGCGCCAGCACCTCCTCGACCAGGTAGTCGACGACGTACCGGTCGTTCCCGGCGAACCGGGCGATGAAACCGCTGACATCCTTGCGTCCCTGCAGTGAGAGGGCGGCGAGCTGCAGCGCGGCGATCCAGCCCTCGGTGCGTTCCTCCAGAACCTCGGCGTCACCTGCACTGAGGTGCAGTCCAGTCGCCTCGTCGAGGTACTCAGCCGCCTCTGCCGACGTGAACCGCAGGTCTGCGGCACGGATCTCGACCAGCTCGCCGCGCACGCGCCATCGAGCCAATGGCAGGTCTGGGTCGGCGCGGGTGCTGAGCACGACGTGCACGTGTGGCGGGAGGTGCTCGAGCAGGAAGGCGATCCCCTCGCCGATGTCATGGTTGTCCACCAGGTGGTAGTCGTCCAGGACGAGCCACACCTCCGCCGGTGCCGCGGCCAGGTCGTTGAGCAGCGTGGTGAGCACCAGGTCGGTCGGCAGCGGCGCGGCGCTCGAGGAGAGGAGCTCCAGCGCACCCGAGCCAACGCCGCGCACAGCGCCTTGTAGGGCTGCCACGACATACGTCCAGAACGACGCGGGGTCATGGTCCGAAGACTCGAGGGAGAGCCACGCCACGCGACGGGCTTCCCCGGCCGTCTCGTCCAGCCACTCGGCCAGGAGCGTCGTCTTGCCGAACCCGGCCGGGGCGGACACCAGGGTGAGGCGCGAGTCCGCTCCGCGTCGCAGCCGCTCAAGAAGCCGTGGGCGTGCAACCAGACCGCGTCGCAACTTCGGGACGTAGAGCTTGGTTGCGATCAGCGGAACTGCCACGCCACCCCCATTCCAATGGCCTCAATTTTGTCCGAGGTGCGCCGCAGGTAACGCTACCGGGCGGCCAGATGAGCTACGACCTGCGCCGCCTCCACCCCCGATGAAGGTCAGGATGGGGGGATCTCGCCGGACCCTCGGATGGTGAGGCGGACCGGGACGCGGACGGTGCGGCCGGGGCGGTGCGGTTCGGGCAGGCGTTCGGTCATCAGCTGGATCGCGGTGCGGGCCATCACGTCGGCGGACTGGGCGACGGCGGTGAGGCCGGGGCGGAGCAGGTCGCCGAGCTCGAGGTCGTCGAACGACACCAGCGCGACCTGGTCGCGGCGGCCGGACAGCCCGCGGAGCACCTCGACGGTGGTGCGGTTGTTGCCGCTGATGATCGCGGTCGCCGGCGAGGTGGCGTCCAGCACCGCGGACAGCGTGATGCCGATCCCCTCGGTGGTCGGCTCGGCCAGGTGCACCAGGTCCTCGTCGACGTCGATGCGGTGCCGCTTCATCGCCGCCCGGTAGGCGACGACCCGCTCCCGGGCGGTGAAGATCCGCTCGTCGTCACCCAGGTACGCGATCCGCCGGTGGCCCTGTTTCACCAGGTGGTCGACGGCCTGGTCGATGCCGCCGGCGTTGTCGGCCAGCACCGCGTCGGCCTCGATCCCGTGCGCCGGCCGGTCGATCGTGACGACCGCCATCCCGGCGTCGACGTGCGGTGCCAGGTAGTCCTGCGTCTCCCCGATCGGCGCCATGATCAGCGCGTCCGGCCGGCGGGCCACGAACTCCAGGCACACGTCCTTCTCGCGGTCCGGGTCCTCGTCGGTGAGGCCGATCATCAGCACCGACCCGGTGGACCGCGCCCACATCTCGACCGCGCGGCCGAGCGAGGCGAAGAACGGGTCGCCGATGTCGCGGATCACCACCGCCACGGTCCCGGTCCGGCCGCGCCGCAGCATCCGGGCGGACTCGTTCGGGGTGTAGTTCAGCTCCTTGATCGCCTGTTGCACCTTGGCGGTCAGCTCGGGGCTGACGTTCGGCTCCTCGTTGACGACCCGGGACACGGTCTTGAGCGCGACGCCGGCCCGCGCCGCGACCTCCTTCATGGTCGGGCGCCGCTGCCCCCCGCCGTTGCCGGTCCCGCTCCCGATCGACACTCCCCGCCGCCTTTCTCGATCCGCCGTCAGCTCTCGATCACGACCGGGATGATCATCGGCCGGCGGCGGTGCGTGTCGCTGACCCACTTGCCGACCACCCGGCGGATCACCTGCTGCAGCTGGTACGTGTCGTCCACGCCGGAGCCGATCGCCTTCTCGATCTCGTCCTCGATCCGCGGCTTCAGCTCGTCGAACACCGTGTCGTCCTCGGCGAACCCGCGGGCGTGGATCTCCGGCCCGGCGGTCAGCTTGCCGGTCACCGAGTCCATCACCGCGATCACCGAGATGAAACCCTCGTCGCCGAGGATCCGCCGGTCCTTCAGCGACGTCTCGGTGATGTCGCCGACCGTCGAGCCGTCGACGAACACGTAGCCGCAGTCGACCTTGCCGGCCACCACGGCCTTGCGGTCGACCAGGTCCACCACGACACCGTCCTCGACCACCACGATGTTCTCGCGCGGCACCCCGGTGAGCCGGGCCAGCTCGGCGTTCGCGTACAGGTGCCGGATCTCGCCGTGCATCGGCATCACGTTGCGCGGCCTGACGATGTTGTAGCAGTACAGCAGCTCGCCCGCGCTCGCGTGCCCGGACACGTGCACCAGCGCGTTGCCCTTGTGTACGACGTTCGCCCCGTGCCGGGTCAGCCCGTTGATCACCCGGTAGACCGAGTTCTCGTTGCCCGGGATCAGCGAGGACGCGAGCACGACGGTGTCGCCGCGCTGGATCCGCACCGCGTTGTGGTCGTTCGCCGCGATCCGGGACAGCGCGGACATCGGCTCGCCCTGCGACCCGGTGGAGATCAGGACGACCTTCTCCGGCGGGTAGTTCTCCAGCTCCCGCATGTCGATCAGGGTGTCGCCGGGCACCGCCAGGAAGCCCAGGTCACGGGCCACGCCCATGTTGCGCACCATCGACCGGCCGACGTACGCGACCTTGCGGCCGTGCTTGACCGCGGCGTCCATCACCTGCTGGACCCGGTGCACGTGGGAGGCGAAACAGGCGACGATGACGCGCTGCGCGGACTGCGCGAAGACCCGGTCCAGCACCGGCGCGATGTCGCGCTCCAAGGTGGTGAAACCGGGCACCTCGGAGTTGGTGGAGTCGACGCAGAACAGGTCCACGCCCTCCTCGCCGAGCCGGGCGAACGCGCGCAGGTCGGTGATCCGGCCGTCCAGCGGCAGCTGGTCCATCTTGAAGTCACCGGTGTGCAGGACGGTCCCGGCGCCGGTGCGGATCGCCACCGCGAGTGCGTCCGGGATCGAGTGGTTCACCGCGACGAACTCGCACTCGAACGGCCCGAAGGTGATGACGTCGCCCTCCTTGACGACGACCTGCGGGACGTTGCGGTGCCGGTGCTCCTTGAGCTTGGCCTCCAGCAGCGCGAGCGTCAGCTGCGACCCGACCAGCGGGATGTCCTGCCGCTCGCGCAGCAGGTACGGCACCGCGCCGATGTGGTCCTCGTGGCCGTGCGTGAGGACCAGCGCGGCGACGTCGTCGAGACGGTCCCGGATCGGGTCGAAGTCCGGCAGGATCAGGTCGACACCGGGGTGGTTCTCCTCCGGGAACAGCACCCCGCAGTCCACGATCAGCAGCTGGCCGTCGTACTCGAAGACCGTCATGTTGCGGCCGACCTCGCCGAGTCCGCCGAGCGGGATCACGCGCAGCGCGCCCGGTGCGAGCGGCCCGGGCGCGGTCAGGTCGGGATGCGGATGACTCACTGCGCCTCCTCGCTTCGCTCGTCGGCTTCGTTCGCCATTGACTGCTCTACTGGATCGTTCGCTTCGCTCACGGCAGCAAGCCCGCCGTCTTGAGGTCCGTGGTCAGCCAGTCGAGCTGCTCAGGGGTGATCTCCACCAGCGGCAGCCGGGCCGTCGCGTGCTCCAGGACCCCGGCGAGCTTCAGCGCGCCCTTGGACGCGACGGCGCCCTGGATCCGGGTCATGATCGCCTCGACCGCGATCGCCAGCCGGCGGTCGATCTCGCGGGCCGTGGCCAGGTCACCGGCGTCGACGGCGTCGACCATCGCGCGGTAGTCCGCACCGGCCACGTGCCCGACCACGCTCACCACGCCGGCCGCGCCCATCGCCAGCCAGGGCAGGTTCACCTCGTCGGCGCCGCTGTAGATCGCCAGGTCGGTGTTCGCCATCACCTTCGTGGTCGCCGCCGCGTCGCCCTTGGCGTCCTTCACGGCGACGATCCGCGGGTGCTCGGCGAGCGCGATCAGCGTCTCCGTGGCGATCTTGGTCGCGGTGCGCGGCGGCACGTCGTACAGCATCACGTTCAGGCCGGTCGCGTCGGCGACGGCCGTGAAGTGTGCCTTCATGCCCTCCTGCGGCGGCTTGTTGTAGTACGGCGCGACCACCAGCAGCCCGTGCGCACCCGCTGCCTCGGCGGCCTTCGCGAGCTCGATGCTGTGCGCGGTGTCGTTCGTGCCCACCCCGGCGAGCACGGTGGCGCGATCGCCGACGGACTCCAGGACGGCGCGCAGCAGGTCGGTCTTCTCCTGGTCGGTGGTGGTGGGCGACTCCCCCGTCGTACCGCTGATCACGAGCGCGTCGTTGCCGTGGTCGACAAGGTAGGTGGCGACGCGCTGGGCGGCGTCGAGATCGAGCGAGTAGTCGGCGCGGAACGGCGTCACCATCGCCGTGGCGACCCGGCCGAACGGCGCGTGCGGGGTGTTCGGGGAGACTGCTGAAGCCATGTGCGTCAGGCTACCGGTCCACGGTCGGTCGTTGGTGCAGTGCTCCGGTCGCGACCGGGGGCGCCGGGGCGCGCGCACTGCCCTGGAAATGGATAGAACCTGGTGGCTGTCCGCTCGGGGGTCCGGGCAGCCACCAGGTTCACTCGTCTCATCGTAGAGCGCGCCGTGGGCGTTACACGAGTTTCCGAAGATTTTTCGTCGTCTGGGGCAACTACCACTGTGTGC
>DASXRB010000933.1:0-6646 GCA_036506875.1 Kribbellaceae bacterium
TGAGCCAGTCGTGACCCCGTAGGCGGTGTAACGGCAGCACTGCACCGAGCCTGAGCAGAGGGATATCGGAGCCGCGGCCCCCGCATCCGCCTCACCGGTGCCGAGACCTCGTCGAGACCGGCGGAAGACCGTCCCGTCGCAGTGTCATCGCAAAGTCCTGGCTGGTTGCGCTGGGTCGCAACGCCACGACACTGCCTTTCATTCGGAGGGAGAACAGATGAGCAGGTACAAGCGGGTCGGGTCGATGCTGCTGGCGATGCTGGGAGTCGCCACGCTCGGGGCGGCCGGCATGACGGCGCCGGCTACCGCCACAGCCGACGTGACATCCTCGGCGAATGCCGTCGACAGTACGTCGTCGACGACTGCGCCGATCATCTTCGTGCACGGCTTCGACGTGGTCGGCACGGCCGGGAACGACTGCCGGGCATCGTTCGGTGAGATGGAGAGCAAGCTCCGTAGCTGGGGCTGGACGGGCCCGATGTACACCGTGAAGTTCTACAAGGGCGACGTCAACTGCCAGGCGTCCATCGACCACCACAACAGCCATTCCGGGCACTACGCCAGCGGCCACAGCGACGGGAGCCACACACAGAGCACGGACATCCGCCACCTCGCGTACCACCTGGCCTGGTTCATCAACGCCCACTTCCCGAACCGGCAGGTCAAGCTCGTCGGGCACTCGATGGGCGGGCTGATCATCCGCTACATGATCCGCAAGGTCCAGGTCGACGACCTCGAGTTCCCGCACAACATGTACATCGGTGACGTCGTCACGTTCGGCACGCCGCACGCCGGAACCAACTGGGCGTACGGGTGCAACTACAAGCAGTGCCAGCAGATGCGTCCCGGGTCGGCGTTCGAGGACTACCTGAAGACCTACGCGTCGAACCCGAACGCGAACGGCGGGACGGACTGGACCACGCTCGGCTCGTACGACGACGGCGTGGTGAGCGAGTGGTCGTCCGTCGGCATGTCCGCTGAGCACGAAGCGTGGTACCTCGGATCGATGAACATCGGTCACAGTGACTACATGCACCGGACGTCGACCACGTCGAGCGCGGATGTTCACCGCAAGACGTCGAGCGGCTGGAGCAACTGGTACAACGCGCCGCACCCGGTGCACTGGGCCTGGCGGGCCCTGCAGCGGTCCGACTACTGACGCCGTCGCTTGTGCGGCTGGGCCTCTGGGCTCAGCCGCACAAGCTCAGGCGAAGAGGTTCTCGGCGTCGATGATGGTGTAGGCGTAGCCCTGTTCGGCGAGGAAGCGCTGGCGGTGGGCGGCGAACTCGGCGTCGATCGTGTCCCGGGCGACGATCGAGTAGAAGCGGGCCGTGCGGCCGTCTGACTTGGGCCGCAGCACCCGGCCGAGCCGCTGCGCCTCCTCCTGCCGCGACCCGAAGGTGCCGGAGACCTGGATCGCGACCGACGCCTCGGGCAGGTCGATGGAGAAGTTCGCGACCTTGCTCACGACGAGCCGCTCGAGCTCCCCGGCGCGGAACGCGTTGAACAGCCGCTGGCGTTCGCGAACGGTCGTCTCGCCCTTGATCACCGGGCAGCCGAGCTGCCCGCCGAGCTCGTCGAGCTGGTCGATGTACTGCCCGATCACCAGCAGCGGCTCGCCCGCGTGGTGCTCGGCGATCTGCCGCACCAGCCGGGCCTTGGCCGGCGTGCACGCCGCCAGCCGGTACCGGTCCTCAGGCTCGGAGGTCGCGTAGACGAACCGCTCCTCCTGCGCGAGATCCACCCGGACCTCGACGCAGTCCGCGGGCGCGATCCAGCCCTGCGACTCGATGTCCTTCCACGGCGCGTCGTACCGCTTCGGCCCGATCAGCGAGAACACGTCGCCCTCGCGCCCGTCCTCGCGCACCAGCGTGGCGGTCAGACCGAGCCGCCGCCGGGCCTGGAGGTCCGCCGTCATCCGGAAGATCGGCGCCGGCAGCAGGTGCACCTCGTCGTACACGATCAGGCCCCAGTCGCGCGCGTCGAGCAGCTCGAGGTGCGGGTAGACGCCCTTGCGGCGCGTCGTCATCACCTGGTACGTCGCGATGGTGACCGGGCGGACCTCCTTACGGGCGCCGGAGTACTCGCCGATCTCGTCCTCGGTCAACGACGTGCGCTTGACCAGCTCCTCCTTCCACTGCCGCGCCGACACGGTGTTGGTGACCAGGATCAGCGTGGTCGCCGAGGCCTGCGCCATCGAGGCCGCGCCGACGATGGTCTTGCCGGCGCCACACGGTAGGACGACGACCCCGGAACCGCCGTGCCAGAAGGCGTCCGCGGCCTGCTGCTGGTACGGGCGCAGCGACCAGCCGTCGGTGACCAGGGACATCGGGTGCGCCTCGCCGTTGACGTACCCGGCCAGGTCCTCGGCCGGCCAGCCGAGCTTCAGCAGCGTCTGCTTGAGGTGGCCGCGCTCGGACGGGTGCACGATCACCGTGTCGTCGTCGATCCTTGCCCCGAGCAACGGTTTCACCTTGGCGCTGCGCAGCACCTCCTCCAGCACCGGGCGGTCGGTGGAGATCAGCACCAGGCCGTGCTGCGGGTGCTTCTCCAGCCGCAGCCGGCCGTAGCGGTCCAGCGTCTCGGCGATGTCGACCAGCAGCGAGTGCGGTACCGGGTACCGGCTGTACCGCAGCAGTACGTCGATGACCTGCTCGGCGTCGTGCCCGGCGGCCCGCGCGTTCCACAGCCCGAGCGGCGTCAGCCGGTACGTGTGCACGTGCTCCGGTGCCCGCTCCAGCTCCGCGAACGGCGCGATCGCCTTGCGGCAGTCGTCCGCGTCCGAGTGGGCGGTCTCCAGCAGCAGGGTCTTGTCGGACTGGACGATCAGCGGTCCGTCGGTCACTCGTTCTCCTCCACGACCTTCGCGGCCGCGATCCGGTGCAGGGCGTAGGTGCGTGGCTGGTCGTCATCGTCGTCGTACGCCGTGAGCCAGCCGTCGGCCACTCGCGAGGGTACGACGATCCGCTCCGACGCGAGCCCGTTGTGGTCGACGTACGAGATCCAGGTGCGCAGGTTGGCCTCCGCGGCGGTGCCGAGGACGCCGATCGTCTCGGCGGGTGCCGGCCCGAGCGTGTCCTCCGGGCGCTCGGCCGCGACCCGGTCCCCGGACCGGATCCGGCCGACGACGGCCTCCACCTCGGCGTCGGTCAGGTCGGTCCGCACGTCGCCGAGGTCGCGACCGGTCCGCCGCCGCGGCGGCTTGCCGCGCCGGGCCTGCGCGGTCACGTGCAGCGCGCCGTCCCCGGACTCGGCCAGTGGCGCCAAGCCGGCCTCGCGCAGACGTGCCAGTACGACGTCCGGCGGCGACGGCGACACCAGCACGGTCGGCGCGATCCGGCGGAACGCCACTCCGGGCGGTCCCGCGGTGAGCAGCCCGCTGATCGTGGCCTCGTCGTCGCAGCGAAGGTACGTCGACGCGGTCCCGAGGCGCAGCACGCCGTGCCGGCGCGCCACGTCGTCGATCAGGTACGTCAGCGGCTGCGGAACCGGCGTGCGTGAATGCGTGGCCAGCCACTCGTGCAGCTGCCCGGCGGTGCGGCCGACGTCCAGCGCGCGGCGCACCGATGCGTCGCTGAACCGGAACACCCCGGCCCCGCCGCGCGACTCCACATCGGCCATCGCGGCCAGCTCGTCGTACACCTCGCGCGTCAGCGGCCCCGGCGCCACCGCCGTCAGGTCGGCCTGCAGCAGCACGTGGTCCACCGGATCCGGCAGCAGCGGCGCGATCGCCGCCGCGATGTCACCACCGTCGACCAGCGCCCTGCCGTGCGAGGTCAGCGCACCGAGCGCGGTGAGGCCGAGCAGGCTGGCCTCGGCGAGGGTCCAGCGGGTGAGGTCGTCGCGGAACGGGCCGCCGCGGCGCGGGCGGTGCCAGGCGACCCAGGTGACGACGTCGTCCTCGGCCGGGGCGGCGCCGGGGCCCGCGGCCGCCAGCGCCTGCAGGGTGAGCTCGCGGATCTCCGGCGCGAGCAGCCGCTCCAGATCGGGGGACAGCGCGTTGACGAGCCGGTCGCGTGCCGCCGCGGTGGCGCCGCCGGGGTCGCGGCGGCCGACCAGGCCGATCGCGCGCAGCCCGGTGTACCAGGCCGCCACCAGGGTGGCCCAGCGGTGCGGAAGGTCCAGCTCCAGCCAGTCGTCGTACGCGTGCGTCGGCAGCCACAGCTCCGCGGTGCCGGCCTCGACCTCGGTCAGCAGGCCGGCCGCGTACGCGACCTCGAGCAGCACCCCGGCCGCCGCCTCCTCGACCCCGGCCCTCGCGGCCAGCGCGCGTAGCTCGCGGACCCCGACCCCGCCGGTCCGCAGCACCGGCACCGGCTCGGCGCCGAGCCGGTCCAGCAGGTGCTCGACATCGCTGACCAGCTCCAGCGCGGCCCCGGCCGCGGCCCGGTCCGCGATCGACGCCGACACCGTGCGCCCGTCCAGGGGCGGCGGTGCCGGCCGGGTCGACGCGTGCACCCGGCCGCCGCGCAGGTGCAGTCCGATCTGCCGGGGGAGCACGACGGTGGTCGCGTCCTTCGGTACGACGAGACCGCGCGCCAGCAGCCGCTCCACCGGTGTGCGCGCGGACGCTATCGTCACCGGCCGGTCGGCCTTCTCCACCTGGCCGGTCGGCGGGCCCCAGGTCAGCTTGTCCAGCACCGCCCGCGCGTCCGGCCCGGCCTCGGCGATCAGCTGGTCCAGGTCGCCGAAGTGCCGCGTGGTCACCGGACCGAGCCCGGCCGGAGTCGGACCGAGCAGCTCGTGCACCGCGCGGATCGGCCGCAGATCGTCGTCGGAGCCCCACACCAGCGCGAGCGCCCGCAGCTCCTCGACCCTCGGTACGACGGTCGCCACCGGCTGGTCGACGCCGCGCGCCAGCGTGGCCAGGTCCACCGGCTCGGGCAGCGCGGACAACGCCTCCAGTACGTCGACGGCGAACTCGTCCAGCCGGTTGATCGCACGTGCCGCGGACGCGTGCGTGGTCGCTCGGGCGGCGAGCTGGGTGGTGTCGGCCGGGAGCGGCTGGGCGAGGTCGGGCCGGCGCCGTACGAGCGCTCCGACCGCGGCATCGTCCCACGCGCGCAACGCGTCGGCGAGCGTGCGGGGACGGCTGGGGGACGGAGTGGTCATCAGACCCACGATACGGGCCGCCGCCAATGTCCGCGGGGTCCGGAGGAACGCGGTCCGGCCCGATCAGGAGAAATCACCGCAAGCCCGTACGCCGTTCACCTGCGCGCGGCAGCCGGCGCTGCCGGACCTGGCCGACGGCGACCGGATCCTGCGACGACGGCGAGGAGGTCGCGGGCACCGAGCTGATCTACGAGACCCCGCTGCCGCGCTGACGCCGGGTGGTCTGTAGGGCCCGATGAGCGGCGACACGCCGGGTCACAACGGCCCGATGATGGGAAATGGTGGTGCGCGGCGACCGGGCGGGTAGCCTCCGCGCACCACCTCGCGGAGGTGACATTGGCAGGCCGCCGACAGCTCTGTCCACGGATGACGGGCCCCTGGAGTGACGCGTCACTTCTGTGACAGCCGGATACGGCTCGGACGATGGGCCGTCACCGCTCAGACGGCGGGTGGCAGCTCGACCAGCAGGCAAGGACCTTCGTCGAACACGCCGCCGTCGATACCGAGTACCAGCCCGTCGGCGTACAGCACCGGGCCGGTCAGCGCGGCCGGTTCGACGCCCGCGAGGTCGGCGATCACGCTGTGCCCGTGCACGATCCGGCGGCCGCCGAGCCGCTTCAGCAGGTCGCGCGCGGCACCCGGGCCGCGGCGGCCGCGGAACGCGTAGCGCGACGTCATCCGGCGCCAGATCTCCCACCACACGGCGATGTCGTCGGAGGCCAGCTCGGCTCGCGCCGCCGCGTTGATCTTGTCGACCGAGCCGCCCCAGTCCAGGTACTCGTCGGTGTCGGAGTGCATCAGCAGGTGGTCGCCCTCGAGGGCCAGCACCGGCAGGCCGAGCAGCCACGCGATGTGGTCGTCGGTGAGCCGTTCCTGGTCGGAGTCCCGGCCGCCGTTCAGAACCCAGCTGCGTTCGAAGGTGCGCGGCAGCAGGCCGTCGTACGGGACCTCGGTGGTGCCGAACCGGTGCATGCCGAGCGCGAGGATCTCATGGTTGCCGAGCAGCGCCCGGACCCGGCCGCGGCCGGCCGAGGAGGCCTGCGCGGCGAGGCGCCGGACCGTGTCGACGACGCCGATCCCATCGGGCCCGCGGTCGAAGAAGTCGCCGAGGAACCACAGCGTGGCGTCGGCGCCGGCCCAGTCCCCGGCGTCGTCGGTCAGCCCGGCCCGGCGCAGCGCGGCGCACAGCTCGCCGACGTGACCGTGCACGTCACTGACGACGAACGTTCGGCTCCCCATCGGAGCATTTTCCACGATCGCCGGCCCCCGGCGTACGAGGTCGCACACGTCCCAGCCAATCGCCAGCCACGCGCCGGTCTCGCCACAGTCCCGGTCCGCAGTGTGGGGAGGCAGGAGCGGTCCCGGTCCGGGATCGCGCGGTTCGAGGAGTGAGGAATGCCGAACATCGAAGGAAAGCGTCGCTGGGGCCGTCACCGATGAGGAGGCGCACGGCTCCCGCTGACCGGGGCACCTAGAGGCGGCGGCGGTGGATGCGTTGCGGGTCCGCCTCGGCGAAGTCCATCAGGGGCTCGAC